>NZ_JBHZAV010000362.1:0-4131 GCF_042754445.1 Embleya sp. NPDC059213 | reverse complement strand
TGCGGTTCGCCGATCACCTCGCCCGACTGCGCGCGGCGGGTGTGACCCGGTTCGTGGAGATCGGCCCCGACGGCGTGCTCACCGCGATGGGCCCGCAGACCATCGGCGACGCGTCGTTCACCGCGTCCCAGCGCCGGGACCGACCGCAGGTCCACACCGCCGTGACCGCGCTCGCGCACCTGCACACCGCGGGCCACCCCGTCGACTGGTCCCGCCTGTTCACCGGGACCGCCGCGACCCTGACCGACCTGCCCACCTACGCCTTCCAACACCGGCACTACTGGATGCAACGGGCCGCTCCGGCCGTCGCGGTGCAAACCCCGGGTGCCCCGTCGGCCGACCGCACCTACCGGATCGGCTGGACGCCGCTGGTCGAGGACACGCCGTCGTCCGCGCTGTCCGGGACCTGGCTGCTCATCCGCCCGGCGCACGCGTGCCCGCTCGCCGACGGCGTCGAACGGGCGTTGACCGAGCACGGCGCCACCGTGCTCCGGGCCGACGACGTCGCCGGGCTCGCGGACACCGACCCGGCCGGGATCGTCTCCCTGCTGGGTCCGGGCACCACGATCGACACCGCCACCGACGGCGGTCTGCGGGCGACCCTGCGCGTCGTACAGGACCTGATCGCCGCAGGCACCGACGTACCGCTGTGGATACTCACCAGCGGCGCCGTCGCCGTCGGTGACTCGGATCCGGTGCGTCACCCGGAACAGGCCACCCTCTGGGGCCTCGGCCGAGCCGTCGCCGCGGAACATCCGGAACTCGGCGCCGCCCGGATCGACCTGCCCGCCGAACTCACCGACCACACCGCCCGCCTCCTGTGCGCCCGACTGCTCGCCCGCGACGAGCCGGAGATCGCCATCCGCCCGGCCGGCGTGTTCGCCCGGCGGCTGCTCCGCACCGGCCCCACCGCCGAACGCTGGTCGCCCACCGGCACCGTGCTGATCACCGGCGGGACCGGCGCACTGGCCGGCCACGTCGCGCGCTGGTTGGCGGCCAACGGCGCCGAACACCTCGTGCTGGCCGGCCGGCGCGGCCCGGACGGCCCGGAGGCCGGCGCGTTGCACGCGGAACTGATCGCCGGCGGGGTCCGGGCCACGATCGTTCGCTGCGACGTCACCGACCGCGATTCCCTTCGGGAGTTGCTCGACGAATACAAGCCGCGCGCGGTGGTGCACACGGCCGCAGTCCTGGACGACGGCGTGATCGCCTCGCTCACCCCCGAACAGGTCGACCGGGTGCTCGGGCCCAAGCTGCTCGGCGCGCGGCATCTGCACGAACTCACCCGCGAGACGGACCTCGACGCGTTCGTGCTCTTCTCCTCCCTGGCCGGCGTGCTGGGCGGTGCGGGCCAAGCGCCCTACGCCGCCGCCAACGCCTACCTCGACGCCCTGGCGGCGCACCGCACCGCCCAGGGCCTGCCCGCCGCCTCGCTGGCCTGGGGGCCGTGGGCGGGCGGCGGAATGGCGGACACCCGGGTCGTCGAGGACCGGCTGCGCCGCAGTGGCCTCACGCCGCTGGCACCCGAGGAAGCGGTGCGCGCCCTGGCCCGGGCCCACGGCCCGGTCGTGGTGGCCGACGTGGACTGGGCCCGCCTGGCCGCGGGAGCCCGACACCGTCTGCTCGACGAACTCCCCGACGCGCGCCCGGTCGTTACCCCCGCTCGGGACGAACAGCCGGATCTGCTCGGCCGGTTGGTGGGGTGCCCCGTCGAGGAACAGTCCCGGGTGCTGCTGGACGCGGTCCGTGCGGAGATCGCCGCCGTACTGCGCTACGACGACCCCGCGCGGATCGACCCGGCCCACGAACTCCTCGACCTCGGCTTCGACTCGCTGACCTCGATCGAGCTGCGCAACCGGCTCGTCGCCGGCACCGGCCTGACGCTGCCCGCCATGCTCACCCTGGAACAGCGCACACCCGCCGCCCTCGCCGAGTACCTGCGGGAGCGAATCGCGGCCACCGCCCCGGCCGGCCCTCGGAGCACCGCGAGCCTGGACGACCTGTGGCACGAGGCGGACCGGCACGGCAGACGGCTGGAATTCATCGATCTGCTGGGCTCCGTCGCCGACTTCCGCTCCGCGTACCGCGATCCCGACGACCTGGACGTGCCGCCGTTGCGACTGTCCTCCGGCGGCACGGACACACCCGTGTTCTGCATCCCCTCGCACCTGGGCAAGGCCGACCCGCACAAGTTCCTCCGGTTCGCCGCCGCGCTGCGCGGCCGGCGGGACGTGTTCGCGCTGCGCGAGCCCGGTTTCGTGACCGGCGAGCCGATCCCCGCGACGCTGGACGTGCTGCTCGCCACCCACGCGCGGGCCCTCGCGGAGCACGACGAGGTGGTGCTGCTCGGCTACTCCGCGGGCGGCCTGGCCGCGCACGCGCTGGCCGTCCACCTCGCCGCCCTGGGCCGACCGCCCGCCGCGCTGGTGCTGCTGGACACCTACGCGCCGGAGCAGACCGAGGTGATGACCCGCATCCAGGGCGCCATGGAGCAGGGACAACGCGAACGCGACGGCCGGACCGGCGAGGCGCTGGGCGAGGCATGGCTGACCGCGATGGGCCGCTACTTCAGCTTCGACTGGACGCCGAGCCCGGTCGAGGTCCCGGTGCTGCACGTACGCGCCGGGGACCCGATGCCCCAGATGCCCGCCGACGGGCAGTGGCAGGCCCGCTGGCACCTGCCGCACATCGGCACGGACGTGCCCGGAGACCACTTCACCATGATGGAGCAGCACGCGCCGCGGACCGCCGACGTCGTCCACGACTGGCTGGTCACGACCGCCCATCGAGCCGGTGCCGAGCACAGCGCCCACCCGCCGGGGGTGATCCCCATGCGGTGATCCGCCCCCCGCAGGAAACGACAACAAATCCAACATCTGGAAACGGAGTTCGTCGAATGCCTTCATTCCCCGTCCGTCGCACCGTCCCGGACCTCCCCCCGACCGAGCACCTGGAGTTGCTCGAAGGAGGGGGCGTCTGCCCCTTCAACATGGAAGACGGCCGCGCGGCCTGGCTGGCGGCCAGTCACGAGTCCGTGCGCAGCCTGCTGGCCGACCGCCGGATCAGCAACAACCCCGCCCTGGTGCCGTCCTTCTCGCAGCGCGAAGCCCTGCAGAAGGAGCGGGGTCAGTTCAGCCGCCACCTGTTCAACATGGACTCGCCGGAGCACGACATCGCCCGCCGGATGGTGGCGGAGGACTTCACGCCCCGGCACGCCGAGGCGGTCCGCCCGTTCTTCGAGGACGCGTTCGGTCGCATCGTCGACGAGATCGTCAGCAACGGACCGGGCGCGGAGATGGTGGAGGCATTCGCCTTCCCGGTCGCCACCCAGACCATCTGCAAGGTGCTGGACATCCCGGAGGAGGACTGCAAGTACTTCCAGCGACGCACCGAGCAGATCATCGAGATGGACCGGGGCGAGGAGAACCTCGAAGCCGTCATCGAACTGCGCGGCTACGTCCAGACGCTGATGCAGCAGCGCACCGAGCAGCCCGGGGACGACCTGCTCAGCAGGCTGATCAGCAAGGCGAAGGCGTCCGAGGAGATCGTGCTCGACGACTCCGACCTGGTGGACAACGCACTGTTCCTGCTGGTCGCCGGGCACGAGCCGTCCGCGAACATGCTCGGTCTCGGAGTGCTCGCGCTCGCCGAATTCCCGCATGTCGCCGAGGAGTTGCGCGCCGACCCCAGCCTGTGGCCGGGCGCGATCGACGAGATGTTGCGCTACTACACGATCGCTCGGGCCACCAAGCGGGTCGCCGCCGCGGACATCGAGATAGAGGGCCACACGATCAAGGAGGGGGACGCGGTGATCGTGCTGCTGGACACCAGCAACCGCGACCCGCGCCTGTTCCCCGACCCGCACGAGCTGAACATCCACCGCGCGGCGGGCAACCACCTCTCGTTCAGCCACGGGCCGCACGCGTGCCTGGGCAAGCACCTGGTCCGGGTGCAACTGGAGGTCGCGCTGCGCGCGGTGGCCGAGCGGCTGCCCGGCCTGCGGCTCGACGTCGCCAAGGAGGACATCCCCTTCCGCGGTGACGCGCTGTCCTACGGGCCGCGTCAGCTCGAAGGCGCGGTCGGTCAGGCCGGGGAGGTGGTCGGCCTCCTGGAGGTCGTGGACGCAGTAGG
>NZ_JBHZAV010000361.1:0-4202 GCF_042754445.1 Embleya sp. NPDC059213 | reverse complement strand
CCCAGCCCGGCCGGCGCATGAGGCCAAGCAGCCCCGCCGGCGCATGAGGCGAACCCAGCCCGGCCGGCGCATGAGGCCAAGCAGCCCCGCCGGCGTTTGAGGCGAACCCAGCCCGCCCGGCGCATGAGGGCAACCAGCCCGGCCGGCGCTTGAGGCCACTCAGCCCCGCCGGCGCATGAGGCGAAACCCGGCCCAACCGAGCGCATGAGGCCACCCGCCCGCCAAAGGCCGAGTGCGTCACGAAGCCAGGTGCGCCGCAACCTCACTCGCAGCCGAATCCCCATAGGCCTTCGCGAACCGCCCCAGGAACGACGCCCGTCGCAACGAATACTCCTGCGTCCCGACCGTCTCGATCACCAGCGTCGCCACCATGTTCCCCACCTGCGCCGCCCGCTCCAACGACAATCCCCACGAGATCCCCGCCAGGAACCCGGCCCGGAACCCGTCCCCGACCCCCGTCGGATCGACCTTGGCGTCCTCCGCAGGACAAGGCACGACGATCGTCTCCCCGTCCGCCCGCTCGACCTTGACCCCGCTCGGCCCCAGCGTGGTGACCCGCACTCCCACCTTCTTCAGGATGTCGGCCTCCGACCACCCGGTCTTCTGCACGATCAGCGCACTCTCGTACTCGTTCGTGAGCAGATAGGCCGCACCGTCGATGAGCCGCCGAATGTCCTCGCCCTCCATCCGAGCGAGCTGCTGCGAGGGATCGGCCGCGAACGCATAGCCCCGATCCCGGCACTCGTCGCTGTGCCGCAACATCGCCTCGGGGTCGTTCGCCCCGATCACGACCAGGTCCAGGCCACCGACCCGGTCGGCCACCGGACGCAATTCGATCTCGCGGGCCTCACTCATCGCGCCGGTATAGAAGGACGCGATCTGGTTGTGCTCCTCGTCCGTCGTGCACACGAACCGAGCGGTGTGATGGGTCGGCGAGATGTGCACGGACTCGGTGTCCACGTGGTGCCGGTCCAACCACGAGCGGTAGTCGACGAAGTCGGCCCCGGCGGCACCGACCAGGATCGGCGACAGCCCCAGACACCCCATGCCGAAGCAGATGTTCGGCGCGACACCACCGCGCCGGATGTCCAACTTGTCGACGAGGAAGGACAGCGAGACCACGTGCAGCTTGTCGGAGACGAGCTGGTCGGAGAACCGACCCGGAAACGTCATGAGGTGGTCGGTCGCGATCGAACCGGTCACGGCAATGCGCATGGCGCGTGTCTCCTATGTGGAGGACGGGGAAGTGGCGTACTGGGAGTACGAGAAGGGGGAAACTCGCACACGTTATCCCACCTCGGTCGTGCACCCGGTCGAAAACTACCGGTCGGTAGACCGTGCCGTCACGCTCCGTGCGACCTACGCTGAAGATCCCCGGTACAAGGAGTCGTGAAATGTCCCCGATGCCCGTGATGCGATCCCAGGCCGAGCCCGAGACGCTCGAAGACCTGCGCGGTGACTGCCGTCACATCGACGCGTCGTGGACCACGTTGGGCCCGGAGCGCCTGCCGGCCAAGGCCGTGCCCGCCGGCTCGCACGCCCCCGCCACCGAGATTCCCGCGCACGGCGCCACCCTGGTGGCCGGCATGTCCGAGTACGGCGACTGAAACACGGCGCCGGCCCGCGACCGATCCGACCTCCGGGGAACCGCGCCGCCCGGTCCCGCGTCCGATCGGCATGCGTACCCACGGTGAGCACGACGCAGACCTTCGACCCGAACCCACCGCGCCCCGACGGCCGTTGATCGTCGGGCTCGCGATCGTCGCGGTGCTCGGCATCGGCGGCGGCACCTGGGCGGTGCTCGGCGACGACGATTCGCCCCGTCCGAGCATCGCCGGCCCGGCCGACCGGGGCGGCCCCGCCGCCGTCGACCCGGCCGCACCGTCCGCCGGCCCCGCCCAGGCCCATCCGGGCGCACCCGCCACCGGCAACGGCGCGAACCCGGGCGGCTCGACGTCCTCCCCGAACCTGTCGCCCGGCGCGGCGCACACCTACTACCCGGCCCAGCGCGACACCCGCTTCAGCCGCTACACCCTGGCCCCGGACGGCCGCACCCTGACCGCGTGGTTGTGGACCGGCCAGTGCGAGCGGGACCGCCTGGTCGTCGCCCGCGAATCGGCCGGCCAGGTGGCCATCCGGGTGGAGATCACCCCGCTGGCCGACGTGTGCACCGACATGGCCGTGGAGAATTCGGTGAACGTGACGCTTCCCACACCCCTGGGCGCCCGCACCGTCGTCGACGCGGAGACCGGCGCGACCATCACCCCGGGCGGCAATCCGTTCTCGGCGGGCTGACCGAACCCACACACGGCGACGCCGCGCCGGCCCTGATGGGCCGACGCGGCGTCGAGGTGTCGCGAAGCGACGAATCAGTGGAACGAGTCGCCGCAGGCGCAGGAACCGGCCGCGTTCGGGTTGTCGATCGTGAAGCCCTGCTTCTCGATGGTGTCCACGAAGTCGATCGTGGCGCCGCTCAGATACGGCGAGCTCATCCGGTCCGTGACGACCGAGACGCCGTTGAAGTCGGCCACGACGTCGCCGTCGAGCGAACGCTCGTCGAAGAAAAGCTGGTACCGCATGCCGGAACAACCGCCGGGCTGGACGGCCACGCGCAGCGCGAGATCGTCGCGACCCTCTTGCTCCAGCAGAGTCTTGACCTTGGCCGCCGCCTCATCGCTGAGGAGGATGCCACCGGTCGTGGTGGTCTCGTCCTGGACAGTCATCTGCAAGCTCCCACGTGGTGGTTCGACATTCGTACGCCACTTCCACCCTCGGCAACCGACGGCGGCTCGGCCCTATTCCCACATCATGCTTCGGGCCCTCGCGTTTTACTCATGGTCGCACACCCCCACTCTCGTCAACCTGACACGAACAGGATAGGATTGTTAGTGTCAATTAGACGAGAAGAGGTGCGCGCCGTGACCGCGACACACGATCTGGACCTGCCGCCCGGGGTGCAGCCGACGCCGCTCGCGCTGCTGATGCTCGGGCGCGCCGCCGACCCGCGCAGCGAACGGGGCGTCGAGTGTCCCGGCGACCTGCCCTCGCCGTCCGACCCGGACCTGGTGGCCCGGGCCCGGGCGGCGAAGGAGCGGCTCGGCGACCGGGTATTCATCCTGGGCCACCACTACCAGCGCGACGAGGTGATCGAATTCGCCGACGTGACCGGCGACTCGTTCAAGCTCGCGCGCGAGGCGGCGGCCCGTCCGGACGCGCCGTACATCGTGTTCTGCGGTGTGCACTTCATGGCCGAGAGCGCCGACATCCTCACCTCCGACGACCAGCAGGTGATCCTGCCGGACCTGGCCGCGGGCTGCTCGATGGCCGACATGGCCACCTCGGAGCAGGTCGAGGAGTGCTGGGACGTGCTCGCCGACGCGGGCATCGCGGATACGACCGTGCCGGTCTCGTACATGAACTCGTCGGCCGACATCAAGGCGTTCACCGGCCGCAACGGCGGCACGATATGCACCTCCTCCAACGCCAAGCGGGCCCTGGACTGGGCCTTCGAGCAGGGCGAGAAGGTGCTGTTCCTGCCGGACCAGCACCTGGGCCGCAACACCGCGGTGCTGGAGCTGGGGCTGAGCCCGGACGACTGCGTGTTGTACAACCCGCACAAGCCAAACGGCGGCCTCACCCGCGAGCAGTTGCGCGCGGCGAAGATGATCCTGTGGCGCGGACACTGCTCGGTGCACGGGCGGTTCGACGTGAGCTCGGTCGAGGACGTACGCGCCCGGATCCCCGGGGTCAACGTGCTCGTGCACCCGGAGTGCCGGCACGAGGTGGTCACCGCGGCCGACTACGTCGGCTCGACCGAATACATCATCAACACGCTCGACGCGGCCGAGCCGGGTTCGGCGTGGGCGATCGGGACCGAGCTCAACCTGGTCCGCCGGGTGGCCGCCGCACACCCCGACAAGCAGGTCGTCTTCCTGGACAAGACGGTGTGCTTCTGCTCGACGATGAACCGGATCGACCTGCCGCACCTGGTGTGGACGCTCGAATCGCTGGTCGAGGGCAATGTGGTCAACCGGATCCGGGTGGACGCGGAGACCGAGAAGTTCGCCAAGGTCGCGCTCGACCGCATGCTGGCCCTGCCGTAAAGCGGCCGGCCACGACAGTGAGCGGGCGGGGGGGGCCCCCGCCCCCCCCCGCCCCCCCCCCCCACCCCCCCCCGCAAAAGCGGACCACCGAGCTGGTGG
>NZ_JBHZAV010000360.1:0-4222 GCF_042754445.1 Embleya sp. NPDC059213 | reverse complement strand
GTGCCTTTTCGAGTGGATGGGGCCGTTTCGGCGGGCGGTGGGTGGGCGGTGGTGGGAGAGGAAGCGAATAGCGGGCCGGGAGTGGGCGGTTTCGGTTGCCGGAGTGCGTAACCCGGCTCTCGGCACGTGCTCTTGCCGGCCGGTCCCACAAAACCGCAGGTCAGTGGAATCCCGGGTGCGGGAAGCGGTCTCGGGATCCGGGTCCCGACCTTTCGGGCTCACGGGTGGCTCTCCGGCCGGCGGTGCCGACCCGAAACGCCCACCGAGAGCCATGACCCACGCGGAATCCGCCACCGGAGTGCCCAACCCGGCCCTCGGCACCCACTCTCGCCGGTCGGTTGCACAAAACCGCAGGTCGGCGCGAAACAGCGGACTCGAAGGCGTCCCGCCATCCGGATCGAGACCCGCCCAACCCACCGGCAGCCCTTCCACCCACGCACCCACCCCGAAACGCCCGCCGAAGCGGCCCGACCCACTCGGATAGGCCCCTCGGCGAACCTCACCGGGCCGCCCCTCCCGCTCCGCCGTTGCCAGCGCTTTTCCCGCCGAGCAACGCCCGGGCCTCGCCGAATTCCTTCCCGACATCGGGAAGCTACGTGTGGGCAAACTCCTCGCCGAGTTGGAGATTTCCGAAAGCCGGCGGATCCGGGTCGCAGCCGAGACACCGGCGGCGCATCCGGTGCTTCCACGGACGGGCGATGTTCCGCTGGACGACGCCAGGTGTCCAACCGAGGACATCCCTGCTGCGTGGGCCGCGCTCTTGGACCCCGATCCTGCGATCCCTGCCGAGGCCCCGGGACGCGGCCTGGGGCCTGTACGCCACTGCCCTTGCGGTCGGCGCGTAGGACCTCGAACGAGGTCGGCTACCCGAGTTGCGCGAACTTCCGTTCCGTGCGGCGTCGTTGCACTCGGTGTGTTCCCTCGCATTCGACGTCGACGACGCGTGCGTGCAGGCCAGGCAGGCCATCAGCCGATGCGGCTCCGAAACTCACCGAACGGTGTCTTCTGCCCCGCCACGCGACCCGCCGCCTGGTACGTCGCCGCGATCCTGCCCGACCCGCGCGCACCCCGAGTTGGAGGCCGTGCGGGGCCTGCGTCCGGTGTTCTTCCGCGTGCGGTGGCCGTGTTCCTGCGCTGCGGCTACCAGGACGTGCGCGGGCCGAGTCGCAGACATGCGAGCCAGGGACTCGCGCGTGTCACCCCGGAGGTCGTCCGCGCGTCCGCCGGCCCAGGAATCGACCGGCGGGACGTTGTCCGAAGTCATCAGGGCCGACGGGTCGTTCCTTCACGTCCGCAAGACCCGCCGGACCCCCTGATGTCGGTGGGCGCGGGTTGCCACCGGCGGCGAGGAGTTGGCGGGTGCGCGGAACCGGTTCGACACCGTGCCCCGCCAAGGGCCGGCCTCCGCCAGGGCAACGGAGACGGCAAGAGCGGCGTTGGGGGACACGGTCATCGTGTTCGCGGTTGCGGTAGACGTTCAGGGTCGCCCGGGCCATGCCGGTCGGCTCCACCATGTGGTCGCAGCCGATCCGCGTCGTCCGCGGCGCCCAACCTGCGGGCGCAGCCTGCTCGTTCAGCGGCTCGGTAGCCTGAAACACCGGCGCACCGATTCCTACCGGGCGGCTGCGCGCGCTGCGTAGTAGGCGGCGACAGCCTAAGGGATCGACAGCCATGGAAGGCCCTGCGTCGGGCAGGACGACATGGCTGCGACCCAGGCGTCTTCAGTCGCCTTCGTTGTTGAAGTAGGGAACCCGGAGCTTCGTCCAGGACGTCAGGCCCGGAATGCCGTCCGCGTCCGGACCCTGGTAGCCGAGCTTGCGCTGCCACATTGCGTAGGACTCCCGGGCGGTCTTCGTCCACAGCGACGTTGGTCCCTCCGGAGGAAGCCAGGCCGAGCAGTCCACTTGGATCAGGCGGACCCCCATCGAGTAGATGATCGGGCTGTCTTGCGAGCTCGTGAAAAAGCCGGCACCGGGGAACGGTACGTAGCTCTCGCTCATATGCGGATCGGTGACCACCAAGTCCAGCCCGATCGGGATCCGGTCCCGATCGGCGATGTGGTTCCACTCGACGAGTTTATCGACGGTGGTTCCGAACCTCGCGGCTATCGCGGAGAGTGTGTCACCCTTGACAACTGTGTAATGCGTGCTTTGTGTCTTCATATTTCCACGCTAGATCAGGTCGATTCATCGTGCGCGGTGGCGAGTTGTCCGATTTGGGAGGCTCGGCCGGCGCGCGAGGGCGGGTCGGCGGCAGAAGTCGGATCGCGCCGCAGCCCGAGGGCGTGTGGATGTCGCGCTGTACCGTGCCGACCGCCAGTGGATCTGAGGACGCCGCGCGTTGGCCCACGCGCAGGACTCGGACACGGGCCGAGGTGATGATCCGGTGGCCCGGCACGTTCCCGGGGGTCATTGTCGCGGTGAACGTGGTCTCCCCGGCGTCCTCGCCGTGCCATGCCCGACCTTCGGGACGCCGTCGGTGCTGCGCCGGAACCGCCCTCGCCGAGCCGATGTGAGCATGCGTTGCCCGTCGAGTGGCACCGACGCGTGGGGTCGGGCCGGGCGTGGTCGTCTCAGCCCGGGAACGCGAATCGGTAGCCGTGGTCCTTCAGCCACGGCAAAAGCCGCGCGAGCGCGTCGATGCTCTGGGTACGGTCGCCGCCCGCGTCGTGCATGAGGACCACGCCGCCCGGGCGCAGCTCGCGGCGCACGTTGTCGAGGATCGTGTCGACGCCGGGCTTCTCCCAGTCGCGGGTGTCGACCGACCAGCCGAGGGGCTTCATGCCGTACGCGGCCGACATCTGGCGCACGGTCGGTGACCACGCGCCGCCGGGCGCGCGGAACCAGTCGACGTCGTGGCCGGGGGCGGCCCGGGCGATCTCGTCGCGCGCGGAGACGATCTCGTACCGGACTCGCGGGGCGGACCGCTTGTCGATCTCCTCGTCGTGCGTGACCGAGTGGTCGCACAGTCGATGGCCGGCGTCGGCCACCCGGCGCACCAGGTCGGGGTGGCGCGCGGCGTTGGGGCCGACCATGCAGAAGGTGGCCTTGACGTCGTACTCGTCGAGCAGCGCGAGCACCTGCGGAGTCCACCGCGGGTCGGGGCCGTCGTCGAAGGTGAGCGCGACCGTGCGGTCACCGGGGTCGGTGGTGCTCCGTACGATGCCGATGGGCACGAGTGGCGGGGGTATGTCCGCGGCCCGGTTCGCCGCCGGCGCGGGTGGGTGGGCCGGTGCGGCGTGGTTGGGGCCGTGGGGCGTCGCGGCCGACGAGGGTGCGCCGGGGGTCTTCGAGGCGGGACCCGTCGGCGGAGCGGAGGGCGCCGCCGACGGCTGCGGGCCCGACGGGCCAGGGGCGCCCGTCTCGGCCGGGCCGGCGGGGGACGCGCCCCGGGCCCCGGGGTCGGGCGGTGCCGGAGCCGGCGCGGTCGTCGTGGGCGGATCCCCGCGTACTGCCCCCGCCTTGTCGCTCCGGGCGGGCCCCGCCTTGTCGTGCCCGGGACCACACGCGGCGACGGTGGTCAGCGCGAGCACGCCGATCACCGCCAGGGCCGGGAGCCGGCGGGCAGCATCCCGGCCGGGGAGCGCGGGGATCCGCCCGCGACGGGCGACGGACGGCTGAGACATCGGGACGGGCTTGGGCACACGAACTCCGGAAAAATCGGCAACAGGTCACGCGTGTCAACGCGACATGATCTGGGCAGAATGTCGACTTTGCTCAAATTCTCCGATTTCGCGCAAGAGGCAACCGTGTGTAAGTACTCGTGCGACAACCCGTCACCGAGGCTCTCATCTGCGTAATCCCCAAATCGCCAACCCCACCAGAACCACCAGCACCGCCGGCACCGAGCACCACACCCCGCCACGTGACCGACGCCACCACCCCACCCCACCCCACCCCTCCCCACCGCCATCGTCGACCGCCACCGCTCCACCACTGCCGAGGGAAAGGCGCGCCAGCAACGGCGGAGCGGGAGGGCGGTCCGGTGAGGTTCGCCGAGGGGCCTTTCCGAGTGGGTCGGGCCGTTTCGGCGGGTGTTTCGGGGTGGGTGCGTGGGTGGAAGGGTTGCCGGTGGGTTGGGCGGGTCTCGATCCGGATGGCGGGAAGCCTTCGGGTCCGATGTTTCGCGCCGACCTGCGGTTTTGTGCAACCGACCGGCGAGAGTGGGTGCCGAGGGCCGGGTTGGGCACTCCGGTGGCTCTGTAAGACAGGGAAATGGCTCG
>NZ_JBHZAV010000359.1:0-4244 GCF_042754445.1 Embleya sp. NPDC059213 | reverse complement strand
GGCTCGATCTCCGCCGATCCACGCCGACCGTTTAGCACTGAGCCACCCGCCGCCCACCAAGACGCGACCGCCAGCCGCAAATCACCCGACCCACTCGGAAAGGCTCCCCGGCGAACCCGACGAAAGCACCCACCCGCTCCGCCGTTGCCGGCGCCTTTCCGGCAAGCAACACCCACCTCTCGCCGGGGAACCCAAGGCTCCCGGCCACCGGCGACCCCGGGACCGGGCCCACCTCCACCAGCCCACGCCAACCGTTTAGCACTGAGCCACCCGCTGCCCACCAACACGCGACCGCCGGCCACAAATCACCCGACCCACCCGGGAAGGCACCCCGGCGGACCCAACCGGGCTCCCCTCCCGCTCCGCCGTTGCCGGTGCCTTTCCGGCGAGCAACACCCCACTCTCGCCGGGAAACCCAAGGCTCCCGACCGCCGGCGACCACGGGACCGGGCCCGGCCCACCGGGTGCGCATCGCCGCCGCTGCGAACCGAACGCACGCCGCGTTGGCGTTGTGAGCCGTCGGCACTCCCCACCGCCTGAAGTTTGTGGTGCAAACCTGTTTGCAGACCGCCCGCACGCCCGTAGAGTTTGTCTCACAAACCAGTTTGGGGGAGGATCATGATGGATCGTAAGAGCCTCGAAGCGGCGGCGGCGGATTACTCGTATCTCAAAGGGCTGCTCTCGATTCCGACCGGCGTTCTGTTCATCATCGCCGGGGTGACCAACATGCGGTGGGGGCCGTTGGACCACGCCTGGGTCACCTGGGCTGCCGGGGGGTTGATGATCGTCGCCGGGGCGGTCTACCTGTGGGTGACCCGCTACTACGCCGAGAACTACGGGCGCATCACCCCGTCGAGCCGCGCTCGCACCAGGGCCGGGACCGGCGCCGCCGTGGGGGCGGCGCTGGTGGCCGGGGCGGTGAATCTGGATTGGCGGGTCGTGCTGCCGCTCAGCGCCACCACCGTCGTGTTCGCGCTGGTGATGTACGTGTCCTACGCCATCGGTATGCGGCCGAGGCCGCATCACGTGGCCGTCTGGGGCACCCTCGCGGTGGCCGGCGTGTTGCCGATCTGGGGCGATGTGGGGGCGACGGGAAGGATCAACGTAGGTCTTATGCTCGTCGGCGTGGCAACGATAGTGACCGGGCTCCTCGATCATGCGGCACTCCAGCGCGCCTTCGGCCCGACCCAGGGTCCGGACCTCGGCGGCGGCGATGTCGGCGCCTAGCGACGGGCCGATCCTCGATCGGCTGATCCACGAGCCGGGCCGGCTGGCTCTCATGACGGTGCTCTCCACCGTGGAGTCCGCCGACTTCGTGTTCCTCCAGCGCGCCACGGGGCTGACCAAGGGCAACCTCTCCAGCCACCTGACCAAGCTCGCCGAAGCCGAACTGGTCACGATCGAGAAGCGGTTCGTGCACCGGAAGCCCAACACGAACGTCGCCCTGACCACGACCGGCCGAGAGCGCATCGCCCAGCACTGGGAACAGTTGGACAGCCTGCGCAACTTCTCGGCGCGGCCCCGCTCGGAATAGCCACGACACAGCGCGCCGCAGCGCCGTGCTCACGCCCCCGGAGTGTCCGCCAGGTACGGCGGGGCCGGCTCGTACTGGATGTAGCGGCGTACCGCGCGGGCGTGTTCGACTCCGTGCAGGCGACCGACCAGCCACAGGGCCATGTCGATGCCGGCGGACACCCCCTGACTGGTGACCAGGTTGCCGTCCACGACGTAGCGGGCATCGCGGACCACGGTGATGTCACCACGGGCCGCGAGGGCGTCCTCGAACGTGTAGTGGGTGGCCACTCGGCGCCCCCGCGCGGGGCCCGCCTCGTGCAGCAACAGCGCTCCGGTACACACGCTCGTCACCCACGCGGCGTCCCGCGCCGTACGCGTGATCCACCCGATCAACGCCTCGTTGTCCACCTCGGTCCGAACCCCCGCGCCGCCCGGCACCAACAACACGTCCAGGCGCGGGTGTTCGGCGAAGGTGTGCTCCGGGATCAACCGCAATCCCTTGGCGCAGCGCACCGGTTCGACATCGGCCGCGATCGTGGTGACGGTGTCCGCGCCCTCGCGCAACATCGCGGATGTGGTGAACACCTCCCAGGGGCCGACCAGGTCGAGTTCTTCGAGTCCGTCGAACATCAGCAGTCCGTAGCCGGTCACAACGTCTCCGCCTCCTTCGTCGTCCCGGACACCGGGCCCGTGGACCGAAATCGTTCCGGATAGTCATTGGGTGTGACGCCCAGATGCCGATGGAACGTGCGCCGCAAAGTCTCGCCGGTGCCGAATCCGCACCGGCGCGCGATCGCCTCGACCGGATCCACGCCCTCGGCCAACGCCGGCCGGCCGCCTCGCCCCGTACCCGTTCCACATGTCCGGCGGGGCCGACGCCCATCTCGGCGGTGAATCGCCGCCGGAAGTGCCGCTCGCTCATCCCGGCGCAACAGGCCAGGTCCGCCACCGAGTGCCGTGCGCCGGGGTCGGCCGTCACCGCGTCCACCACGCCGCGCAGCGGATCACCGACCGAGCGGGTCCCCCACAGCGGCACGCCGAGCTGGAACCGGCCGCCGGGCCGGCGCAGGAACAACACCAGTTCGCGGGCCACCCCCAGCGCCACCTCGCGGCCCGCGTCGTCCTCGACCAGGGCCCGCGCCAGGTCCATCCCCGCGCTCGCCCCGGCCGATGTCCACAGTCGCCCGTCCCGAACGAAGATCGGATCCACGTCCACGAGCGCACCCGGGTACTCGCGCTCCAACCGGGCGGCGCCCCGCCAATGCGTGGTCACCCGACGCCCGTCGAGCACCCCGGCAGCACCCAGCAGGAACACCCCGCTGCACACCGACGTGACCCGCCGCGCCGAGGCCGCCGTCGCCGCCACCCAGGCCACCAGCTCGCGGTCGGCACAGGCCGCCGCCACGCCGGCCCCGCCGACCACGACGAGCGTGTCCACCGTCTGTGGGGCCGCGTCCGCGATTCCGAAGCCGGCGGACACCGGCAACGCGCTGTGCGAGTCGACCATCCCGGCACGCCGCGCCAACACGGAACACCGATATCCGCCGGCATTGGCGAACACCTCGTAAGGGCCGACCAGGTCCAACGACTGGAACCCGTCGAAGACGACGAAAACAAGCTCGCGCTCGGTCACCCCTCCAGCGTCGCGCCCGTCGCCCGTGGCGTCCACGACATGTACCCCATGAACTACGCCATCGCGTCGTCAGTGCCCGCGCGCTCGCAGGACCCGTGCAATCGCCTCGGCCACTGTGTCGCCATCGGGCGTCGCCGGCAGTTCCAGCGGCTCGGCCCAGCGCACCGCAGCAGCTTCCACCGTGCCGTACACGTGCGGAAACAGGTCCCCACCCCGCGACGGCTCCCAGCGCAACGTCGGCCCCAGCGCACCCGGATCCACCGCGACCAGCGTCAACGCATCACGCCCGGCGAAGTGCCGACGCGCCGTCTCGGCCACCTGCGCCCCCGTGGACAGATGCACGTATCCGTCCACCAGATCGATCCCGGCCCCTTCGAACTCCCCGCGCCGCATCGCGGCCGCCCACTCGTCGGTGCCCACCAGCTTGTAAACGGTCTCGTCGCTCATCCCTCGACCCTAAAACCCACCCACGCCCCCACCGACCAACCGACCCTCAGGAGCGCTCGACCCACGTCTCGTGCAGATGCCGCCACCGCAACCCGTGCACCGCCGAGGCATCCCGAACGAACACCACCGTCGCGGCCCGCACATCCCCACTGCCGTCCGCCCGCACCTGCACCTCGCGATACGAAGCCACCACAAACCCACCCTCCGAGGCCACCACCCGCACATCCTCGATGCCGATCCGCAACCCCGGCACCACCCCGCGCGCCCCGTCGACCATCGCCAACACGTCCGACCGCGACAACACACCGCCGCCAGGCTCGACCATGCCGAACTCCGCCACATGCGCAAGGGCAAACCCAGCCAAATCATCACCGGTACCGGTAAGCAACCCCTCGATCACCTCATGCAGCCGCACAATCTCCGCCCGACAAGCACCCGCATCGTCCCCCGCCACAACAGACATCGCACTCCCCCTTCGAACCGCCGACCAGTTCACCCATCTCCCACACAACGTATCCGCCACCCCCGAATCACCCACCCCAACACCCCCACCCCGCCCACCCCCCGGCGCGTCAGCGCCCCCGACCCAGCCCCACCCCGGTGATCGACGCGCGCAGCGCGGAGAGCGGCGGAGCCGCAAAACAAAGAC
>NZ_JBHZAV010000358.1:0-4285 GCF_042754445.1 Embleya sp. NPDC059213 | reverse complement strand
GGGGCCAGGAACAACAGCGCGCCGATGCCGGCGGCGGCGAGTGCTCCGCCCCGGCGCCGCAGGGCTCGCGAGCGTACCGGACGGGGCTGCGAGGGGTGCGAAACGGCCTCGGGGGAAGGGTGGTTGTCGGTCATCACGCTCACGCCTCTCCGTACAGGGACTCGGCCCACTGGAACTCGTAGTTGCTGACGTACGAGTCGTAATCCATCTCGCCGTAGCGCGGGCTGGCGGGCCACGGGTCCGCGTACATCACCGTGCCGTTGGCCGAGTCGTAGCCGTACAGCACGTTCGCGTGGCCACCACCCGCGGTCCAGTAGATGCCGACCTCGATCGGCGAGTTGGCGTCGATCGAGGAGGCGACCGTGCCGAAGTCCAACGTCCCGGTGATGCGACCGGGCGTCAGGCCCAGGCGGGTCCAGGCTCGTTGCACGTCGCTGAGTTCGCCGGGCTGGTTGGGGCACGGGTAGCCGGCGGGCAACCCTCGGGCGTAGTCGCAGAAGGTGTTCTGGTTGGTGCTCAACCCGCGACCGAGGTATCGGGCCACGGACAGTCCGGTCCCGGCCCAGCACCACTGGTTCTGGGTCTGCGTCAGTTCGGTGAAGTTCAGTTGCGCCGAGCGGTAGCCGGCCGGCGCCGTCGGGGCGATCTTGAGCGGCGCGGCGACGGACGGCTTCGTGGCGGGTGCCGCCGTCGCGGTGCCGGCCGGCGGCGTGGCCAGGAAGACCGCGGCGGTCAGGCCGGCGCAGAGGGTCCGCCAATGCCGGGGCGTGGGGGCCGAATCGGCCGCGGCGGACCGGGCCGTACCGCGATTCCGCAGAATCATCGTGTCTCCTTCTCGCCCGGCGCTTGGCACGCCGGGCGGAGATCGAGGGGGACGCGACCGGCGAGGGCACACCGCGGACGGGACGGAGCACGCGGTGTCGGACGACCCGGACGACATGGGTGACATGGCAGGCACGACACGGCGTCCGGGTCGGGGGAGGAAGCCCCTCGCCGGCCGGCGGAGGGGAACACGTGCAACGCTCATCCACCGGCTGCCGACCGGGAACCCCCCGAGCGCAAAGCAGGGGGTTTCCCGGTGGCCCCCTGCGAGCCGCCCGGCGGGCGGCGTGTCCGGATGCGGTGTGCGGCGCCGCGGGTCAGCCCGGCGGGTCCGGTTCGCCGGACGGGTCCAGGGAGAGCCTGATCAGGTCGGCGCGCGAGCGGATGCCGAGTTTGCGGTAGACCCGGGTCAGGGTGGACTCGACCGTCTTGGCGGACAGGAACAGGCGGGTGGCGATCTCGCGATTGGTCGCGCCGTCGCCGACCAGTTCGGCCACCCGGTGTTCGGCGGGCGTCAGCGCGCGACTGCGGGCCTCGCCGGACCGCTCGCCCGGTTCGGGGTCGGCCACGCGGGTCAGGCGGGCGAGTTCGGTCCGGGTGCGGTCGAGCCAGGGGCGCGCGTCCGCCTGTGCGAAGGCCGTCTCCGCGGCCCGCCACGAGGTCAGCGCGGCGGCCGGGTGCCGGCGCCGCAACTCCACCGCGCCCAGCGCCAACAGGTCGCGACCGTGCTCGATGGGCAGCCCGAGTTCGTGGTGGCGCGCGGCGGTCTCGCGCAGGCACGAGGCCGCGCCCACCAGGTCGCCGGACTCGCCGCGCACCATCGCGTCCGCCCGGGTCAGCGACGCCACCACCCCGTCCCGGCCCAACCGGACCGCGGTGCCCCGGACCTCGTCGACGATCGCGCGGGCCTGGGCGTGGTCGCCCAGCGCCAGCAGCGCCTCGGCCAGGTCCACCGACCACGGAATCGCCGCCGGGTCGACGATGCCGCGCCGGGCGGCGATGGCCCGGGCCCGGCCCAGGCAGCCCACGGCGCCGACCGGATCGCCCAATCGCCGTTGGATCTGGCCCAGTACGCACAGCGCGAGCGGCAGGTACACCTGTTCCTGGTCGGCCCGTGCGGCGCGCACCCCCTCGCGGGCCGACTCCGCACCGCGTTCCAGGTCCCCGCCCGCGGCCTCCGCGACCGCCACCGCGTAGTACACCTGGCCGAGGTAGGCGCCCATGTCCCGGGCCAGCCGCAACACCTCGTGAGCGCCGGCCATCGCCCGATCGCAGCGCCCGGCCCGCACGTCGACGTCGATCCTGGCACAGAGCACGAACACCCGCTCCTCCGCGTCGTCGGACTCCTCGGCCCGACGCAACATACGATCGAGTTCGGCGCCCGCGTCGACGAGGCGGTCGGCGAAGAAGTCCAACCGGGCCTTGACCGCCCGAGGTCCGGCGTGCCGCCCGGTGGGCCCCGCGTCCTGCGGGCGGGCCAATGCCCGGGTGAGCGGATCGCGTGCGTCCGGACGGCCCTGCAGGGTGCCCACGAACGCCTGGAGGGCGAGCGCCACCTGCTCGGTGGTCAGATCCTCGGCCTGCCGGGCGAGTGCCGCGGCCCGGGCGGCCTCGGCCCACGCGACGGCGGAGTTGCCGTCGCTGATGTGTGCCTTGCAGGCGCGCAGGTAGTGCAGTCGGGCGCGACCGCACAGGTCGTCGCCGACCTGGGCGAATGCCTCGGCGAACACCTCGTCCAGGTCGTGCAGTGCCTGGTTGGCAGCGTTGATGATCTGGATGCAGGCCCGGACGCGTTGCCCGGGCGTGGACCCGTACGTGAAGACGCGGTGCGCCAGTTCACGCGAGAGTTCGTAGTCGGCCGCGGCATACGCGTGCCCGGCGCCTTCCAGGCAACGTTCGCAGCGGCGGTCGGCGTGTTCGTCGGGCGTTCGGGCCACCGCGAGTCGGGCCAGGGCCGCGGCCTCGTCCGGCAGGCCCCGGCGCCGGGCCTGCGCGGCGGCGGCGATCACCGTCGCCGCGACCCGTTCGTCCGGCCACGGCGCGGCCAACGCCAGGTGCCGGGCCCGGTCGACCGGATCGCCCGACACCTCGGCGAGCGCGGCGTGCGCGGCCCGGCGCTCCTCCGGCGAGCCGTCGGCGTACAGCGCGGCGGCGAACAGCGGGTGGGTGAACCGCAATCGGTCCCCGTCCTCGCACACGGCGAGGATGCCGGCGGCGACGGCACCGGCCACGGTGGGCCGGACCCCTTCGCCGCCCGGTCCGTCCGACCCGGCGGTCGGCGCGGCAATCGCCTGGGCGGGCACGCGCCGGCCCAGTTCGCTCGCGGCGCGCAGCAGGGCGACGGTGGGCCGGCTGCCGGCGCCGACCAGCAGGAGCAGCCGGCGGGCCTCGGCCGGCAGCCCCTCCAGGCGCGCGGTGAGCAGTCGGCGCAGCCGATCGGGCACCGGCAACGGCTGGTCGCGGGCCGGGAGACGGGGCAACCGGCGCAGCGCGCGGTCGAGTTCGAGCGCGTACATCGGGTTGCCCGCGCTCGCCTCGTACACCTGCCTGCTCAGCCAGTGCGGCAGCGGCCGGTGGTCGCCGGCATCGGGGTCGTGGCCGGGCACGTGGTCGACCCGGTGGCGGTCGAGGAGATCGCGGGTCTCCGGCAGGCCCAGGGCGGGCAGTTCGAGTTCGAAGGGGGTGCCGGGGCAGAACCTGCCGCCGGTCACCGGGCCGGCCGGCGGATCCGAGGTCTCCGCGACGACGACCCGGATCGCGGCCGGGTCCAGCCGCCGGGCGGCGAAGGCCAGCACCTCGGCGCCGGCCGCGTCCACCCATTGCGCGCCGTCGATGCCGAGGAGTATCGGGCCGCGCGCGGACAACGCGCGCAACAGTGCGAGCACGCCCAGGCGCAGGGCGAGCGGGTCCGGGCCGCCCGGGCCCGGCGCTTCGCGACACAGCACGACGCGCAGTGCGGAGCGTTGTGGTGGGGGCAGGGTACGGAGCACTTCGTCGTCGACCGGGCCGAACAGGTCGGCCAGCGAGGAGAAGGGCAACTCCCGGTCATCGGGGCCCGGTTCGGTGACCAGTACGAGCGCCTTGGGATCGGCCGTGTCGATCAGCGAGCGCAGCAGGAAGGTCTTGCCGATCCCGCTCGGCCCGTACAGGACGACGCCCCCGGCGGCGAGCCGACGCCGGGCCAGGAGCAGCAGGTCGTGCCGCGTGGGATCGGTGTGCGCCACCAGCGGTCCTCACCGTGCCGAAGGCGGTTCTCTCGAATCGCGCGTGTGGGGCGGGCCGCGAATCATCGTCGTGCCGCGACGGGGCGACGTCAATGGCGGGGCGCGGATCGGCGCCGGGACCGGCCGCCCACCCGTCGCGGAGGGTGGCCCCCTCGGCGAATCGAGGGTCCGGCGGGGGCGCGGGGGCGGGGGGGGGGGGCTCGCGCCCCCCGCCCGCGGCCCGCGCGGCCCGCGCCACC
>NZ_JBHZAV010000357.1:0-4362 GCF_042754445.1 Embleya sp. NPDC059213 | reverse complement strand
TGATATGATCTCTCGAACGGCCATGGCGGGACCATAGCCGGAGTTCGGCGAACCGGCCGCCCCGGGTCGACGACACCCGGCCGAGCCGACGCGGGCCGGCCGGACGACCCTCGCCCCCGGCGTGGCCGAATCGCTCCACCGCGAAGCGCACCGAACGGCCCGGCCGGCCGCTCACCCACGGACGGCCGGACCGTTCGGGAGTTCACCTCGAACGAACCGAACGAACCGAACGCATCGGACGAACCGAACGCATCGAACGAACCGTCAATCCCGGTGCTCGTGCACCGTGTTGGTCTCCTGGATCTTCTTCCAGGACTTCGGCTCCGGCAGCACGTCCGCCGCGGCGCTCCTCGCCGGGCTCGGCGCCACCACACCGGCCGACCCCGCTGCCGGCTTCGCCGCCGTGAACAGCCAGGTGTTCAGCAGCTCGCCCAGCGGCTTGCCGGAGATCCGTTCCGCGTACGCCTGGAAGTCCTGGATGGTGGCGTTGCCGTACTTGCGCTCGGTCGGCCACCCCTTCAGGATCCGGAAGAACGTCTCGTCCCCGACGGCGTTGCGCAGCGCCTGCACCGCCACCGCGCCCCGGTCGTAGACCGCGCCGGCGAACTGGTGGTCCGCGCCCGGGTCGCCCGGCTTGACGGTCCAGAACGCGTCCTCGGCCGGGTAGAGGTTGTAGACGTAGTCGGCCAACTCCTGGGCCGTGCCCTCGTTCTCGTGCTCGGACCACAACCACTGCGAGTACCGGGCGAAGCCCTCGTTAAGCCAGATGTCGCTCCAGCGCTGCACGGACACGCTGTCCCCGTACCACTGGTGCGCCAACTCGTGTACCACGACGGAGGTGTTGGCGCCCCGGGCGAACTGCGCGGGGCTGTAGAAGATCTGCCCCTGGGTCTCCAACGCGTACCCGGTGGGCACGTTGGGCACATAGCCCCCGACCGTGCCGAACGGGTACGCGCCGAAGTAGCCGCTCAGCCAGTCGACCAGTTCGCCGGTCCGCTCGACACTGGCCTGCGCCGCACCGGCGTTGGCACCGAGGTCCTTGCTGTACGCGGTGAGGATGGGCAGGCCGCCCGGGGTGGTGTCGGTGCGGATGTCGAACCGGCCGATCGCCAGCGTGGCCAGGTAGGTGGCCTGCGGCTTGGCCTGCCGGTAGTTGTAGCGCGTCCAGCCGGCGCGCGAACTCTGGGTCGAGGTGCCGTTGCTGATCACCTGCGTGCCGTCGGGCACCAGGACCGAGACGTCGAAGGTGGCCTTGTCGGTCGGGTGGTCGTTGCTCGGATACCACCAGGCCGCGCCCTCCGGCTCGTTGGCGGCGACACCGCCGTCGGGGGTACGCAGCCAGGCCGACTGGCCGCCGCGCTCGACCTCCCCGGGCTTGTCGGCGTAGCGCACGACGACGGTGATCGGGCTGCCCTTGGCGATCACCCGGGCGGGGGTGATCTCCAGCTCGTGCTCACCGGTGCCGGCGAACTTGGCGGTACGGCCGTTGACCAGCACCTCCTTCACCTTGAGCACGAAGTCGAGGTTGAAGCGGGTGAGGTCCTGGGTCGCGGTGGCCAGGATGGTGGTGGTGCCCTCTAACTCGTCGGTGGCGGGCTGGTACTTGAGCCGGATGTCGTAGTGCGAGACGTCATAGCCGCCGTTGCCGGCGGTCGGGTAGTAGGGGTCGCCGATACCCGCCGCTCCCGGGCCGACCTGGGCGGCGGAGGCGGAGGCGGGGACGGACACGAGCAGGGCGAGCGCGCCGGCGGCGGCAGAGACGATCAGCCTCTTGCGCACAGTGGTCCTCCACAGGGTCACTGGGAAAACGGGTCGGATCGATCCTTGTCCCGACGGGCCCCGTCCTACGCTCGGACGATCGGATGTTCACCGGAAGAAAGCAAGCCGAAATAACGGCGCAGCGACCCGGACCACCCTGCGGCCCCATCGCAGCAACATGGTGGGCCGAGAAGGCGCGGCGGGAAGCGCTCGGGAAACCGAGCGCACGACGCCGCCGCAGGCGTGATCGGGCTGATCGCCGCGACACTCGCGGTCGAGCACGGCGCCGTCCCGCCGACGCTGCACTTCACCGAGCTCAACCGGGAGGCACCGGCGGCGACCGAGGCTTTCGCCGTCAACTCATCCCGCTCGGCGCACTCCTGGGCGGCACGCTCGGCAGCCTGATCGGCGTCCGCCCCACCTTGTGGATCGTCGGCGTCGCCGGCCTGTTCTCCTGCGTCCCGCTCCTCTTCGCACCCGTGCGCACCCTACGACTCATGCCCACCGCCCCAACCCCGGCCCCGGCCCCCGAAACCCCGACCGCCCCCCTGCCCGCACAGTAGTCACGCACCACCCTGCCCCCGGCAGCGGACCGCAGCCGTCCGCTGCCACCGGGCCGGACGTGCCGGGGTGGCGGGTCAGGAGATGGCGCGGAGGCGGTTGTCGGGGCGGTGGCGGAGCTGGTCGACGGCCTGGGCCGTGCTTTCGTCCGCCGGGAGGAAGACGACCAACTGTTGGGCGTCCGAAGGGAGTTCGAGTGTCTCGCGGATCAGCCGGAGTTCGCTTCCCGAGGGGTGGTTGAGCCTGAGGGCGCCGCGTCGTGGCACGACTTGGCGGTTCATCCGCCGGGTGAACTCGGGGCCGGCCGCAGGCGCGAGTTCCGCGCTGAGCCACTGGAAGTTCTCGGCGGACGGGCCGAGCCACAGGTCGAACGCCTGCTCGTCGGCGACGTCTTCCCAATCGGCGAAGAACGTCCGGGCGCGGGGATCGGTGAAAACGTAGCTCGTGAGGTTCGCGGCGTCGCCGTCGAGCAGTCCCGTTTCGGCCATGATCGATGCGTAGGCGCCGGTGTAGGCCAGGAGGTCGCCCACTCGGTTGGTCACCAGGGCGATGCCGGGTTCGAGGAGGCGGAGGGTCGCCAGGACCGTAGGACGCACATCGCGGGGCGGTGGCGCCGGACGGGTGTGGGTGGGGCACTCCCCCGAGACGATCTTCGCGAGGTAGCGCAGGTGGTTGCGTTCCGCCGGGTCGAGGCTCAGGGCGTCGGCCACCGCGTTCAGCACCGCGGCCGAGGGGTTGCGGTCGCGGCCCTGCTCGATGCGGGTCAGGTATTCGACGCTGATACCCGCGCGCGCGGCGACGTCCGAGCGGCGCAGCCCGGGCGCGCGGCGGCGGCCGTGATCCGTGATCCCCAGCGAGGCCGGCTGCACGCTGTCGCGCTTGGCGCGGATGAAGTCCCCCAACGGCGTACCCATGCCTCCGAGCATAGGGCGATTGCCGCGCGCGGTCGGCAGGGTGGCCCTGTCGGGGCCGGCCCGAGCACGGTCTGGTTGTGCTCCCGGCGCGGCCCGACGATGGTGGGCATGGAGAACAAGCACAAGCTCGCGATCATCATCGGAAGCGTCCGGGAAGGACGGTTCGGCCCGGTCGTCGCCTCGTGGGTCGCCGCCCAGGCCGACGCGCACGGCGGTTTCGACGTCGACATCGTCGACCTGGCCGACATCGACATCCCGCTGTCCCTGCCCGCCGCGTCGCCGAAGCTCACCGGCGACGACTACCCCCGCCCGGCCGGAATGGCGGCCCTGACCTCGGCGTTGGCGGACGCCGACGCGTTCGTCCTGGTCACCCCGGAGTACAACCACAGTTACCCGGCATCGTTGAAGGCGGCCATCGACTGGCACTTCACCCAGTGGACGGCCAAGCCCGTCGCGTTCGTCAGCTACGGCGGCGCGGCCGGCGGCCGGCACGCCGTACTGCACCTGGAGAACGTGCTCTCCGAGCTGCACGCGGTGACGATTCGCGACGGCCTCGCGTTCCCCAACTACTTCACCGCATGGCAGGACGGCAGCCCCACCGACCCCGAGGCGGCCGGGTACGCCAAAGCCCTCTTCGACCAGTTGGCGTGGTGGGCCGGGGCCCTGCGCTCGGCTCGCCGGGCCGCTCCGTATCCGGCGTGAGGACGGCGACGCTCGTGAGTGGGTCGACGAGCGTTGGTGCGTCAGTGGGTCGGCGAGCGTGAGTGCGTCGACGACGGCGTGAACACAGCGCCGGGGAAGGCCGATTCCGCAGGTCGGTTCGGATCGTGTTCGGGTGCATGGCATGCGCCGATCCGACCCGCGGGCGGACGCCCCTGTCGGTTCCGGCATCGGTGCACCCGGAGGGGGCGGCCTTCGGTGCACCGGATCCGGTGGTGGACGTCGGACGGTACTGGGACCATGTCGCGCATGGACAAGCCGCTTCCGCCGCCCGCTGACCTGGCCCGGATCATCCGGGCCGCCACCTCCGACGCCACGTCCCTGGCCGACGACGCCGCGCTGCTCGTCGAGCCCGGCCGCACCGCCCGCGAGCAGGCCCTCGAACGGCTCCGCGCCGCCCGCGGGAACT
>NZ_JBHZAV010000356.1:0-4421 GCF_042754445.1 Embleya sp. NPDC059213 | reverse complement strand
GAGGATCTGGGCACCGACACGATGCGCCTGGTGCGGACCCGATCCGTCTTCGAAGGCGCGGACAACCGGCCGACGCTGGCCGGCGGTCCGGCCGAACCGACCGACTACGTGGATGAGTTGGTCGAGGGGTTCCGCGCCGGGTACGGCGTCCTCGCTCGATGTCGTGACGAACTGCTGGGCGATAGCGGATTGTTGGCGAGATTTGCCGGGATGCAGGTGCGGGCGATCCTGCGACCGACCCAGGTCTACGCGACGCTGTTGGACGAGGGCACCCATCCGGATCTGCTGCGGGATGCGCTGGATCGGGATCGTTTCCAGGACTTCCTGTGGGCACTGTCGCGACCGGACCCGCAGTTCGCCCGCCTCGTGCCCTACGAACAGGCGGATCTGTGGGAGGGCGACGTGCCGATCTTCGGTGCCCGGCCGGACTCGCGTGATCTGTGGACCGGCCGGGGCGAGCGGCTCGCGGGCTACTTCGCGCAGAGCCCGCTGGAACGTGCCCGGGCCAAACTGGCCGGCTTCGGTCCGGCCGACCGGGACCGCCAGGAGTGGGTGATCCGGGCCTCCCTGGCCACCCGGCCCAAGGTCGGGGCGGTCGAGCGAACATACGACCGTACCTGCCCGGCGACGACCGAAAACCATCCCTCGGCCGCCCCCGCCGCGGCCGCGTGCCTGGAGTCGGCCGCCCGGATCGGCGACCGGCTGGCCGCCTCGGCGATCCGGCAGGGGGATCGGGTCTCCTGGCTGGGGCTCACCCGGATCGGGGACTCCGGCTGGCAGGTGGCGCCGACGGGCGGCGGTCTGTACGACGGTGCCGTCGGCATCGCGGTGTTCCTGGCCAGGCTCGGCGCGCTCACCGGCGAGCGACGTCATCTCGACCTCGCGGTCCGGGCGTTGTGGCAGTTGCCCCGGCTGCTCGACGGGCCGGCTGCGGCCCTCGGCGGCGCCGCCGGCTTCGCCGGGCTGCCCGGGGTGGCGTACGCATTGACGCACATCGGCGCGTGTGCGGGCGAGGATCGGGTGCCGCCGCCGGCCGACGTGGTCCGGCTGATCGCGCGGGGGTCGACCCGGGACGGCGCGTACTCGCCGGATGTGCTCGGCGGCGACGCGGGCACCATCGCAGCGCTCCTGGCCGTGCACGCGCGCACCGGCTCGGCGCAGGCGCTGGAGATCGCCCTGGACCGCGGCGCCCGGCTGATGACACGTGCCGAGGCCCGGGCCGAGGGCATCGCCTGGCGGCACGAGGCGCATCCGACTCCCCTGCTCGGGTTCTCGCACGGTGCGGCGGGCATCGGCTGGGCCCTGGCCAGACTCGCGGCGGTCACCGGTGACGGTGCGATGTGGGAGGCCGCGCTGGCCGCGTTCGCCTACGAACGTGCCGAATATCGGCCGGAGTGGCGCAACTGGCCCGATCATCGGCGCGACTCACGTGCCCCGGACGCGCCTCTCTCGCACATGTACGGCTGGTGCCACGGCGCGCCGGGCATCGGTCTGGCCCGGGCCGACGTCCTGGGCCTGCGGGAGATACCCGTGCTGCGCGAGGATCTGCGGCTCGCGTTGTCCGCGACCGTGCACGGCGCGCACGTCCCGACCGCGCACTGCCTGTGCCACGGCACGCTCGGCAACGCCGAACTCGTGCTCGCGGCCCGCGAACGCGGACTCCACGACGGTCCGGACCCGATCGCCTTCGCCGCGGCCGCGATCGGGGAGGACCCGCGCTGCGGTACCCCCGGGCACGTGGAGACCCCGGCGCTGATGACCGGCCTGGCCGGGATCGGCTACGGGCTGCTGCGCCTGGCGGACCCCGAGCGGGTGCCCTCGCTCCTGCTGCTCCGGCCGCCGCGGGAGAACCGCGGGAGCGTGCGGTGAGCACGTCGAACACTCCACTCGGCACGGCGCCGTCGCGCCACCGATCGGGCCTGCTGTTGCCGGCGATCGCGCGGTTGTTCACCTGGTTGCGGCGGCGGACCCGGCGGGTGCCGTTGCGCCAACAACTCACCGATACCGAATGCGGCATCGCCTGCCTGGCGATGATCGCCTCGTACTTCGGCCGGCACACCACCACCGCCGACGGCCGGCGACTGCTGGAGGCCGGACGCGACGGTCTCTCGGTCGGCCGGCTGATCGAGGTGGCCGGGGAACTCGGGCTGTCCGCACGGGTCGAGCGGGCCGAACCGGACCGACTGCCGCCGGGTCCGCTGATGTTGTTCTGGCGCAAACGGCATTTCGTGGTGTTGGAACGGCGCACGGCGAAATGGGCCTACCTCGCCGATCCGGCCGACGGACGCATGCGCGTCTCGCACCCGGAGTTCGCCGCCGACTACAGCGGCATCCACCTGCGCCTCACCCCGGCGCCCGGGTTCACCCGCCGGCTGGGACGGCCGCGCGACTGGCCGATGTCGCGCTACCTGCGGGACGTGCTGGCGGTGCCCGGCACCCGAAAGCCGATGGCGGCAATCCTGCTCGCCTCGGCCGCACTCCAGGGCGTGGGCCTGGCCCTGCCGTTGGCCACCGCCTACGTGGTCGACACCCTGCTGCCGGACGGACGCCACGATCTGCTGCCGGTCCTGATCGCGGGCGTGGCGATCGTCGCGCTCGCCCAGGCGATCACGGCCCTGACCCGAGGCTGGGTCGTGGTGACGCTGCGCACCCGGGCCAACGCGGTGCTCACCCCCGGCTTCATGACCCATCTGCTGCGCCAACCGCTGCCGTTCTTCCTGCGCCGCTCGCGCGGCGACCTGCTGCTGCGCCTGGCCAGTGTCACCACGGCGCGCGAGGCACTGACCGGCCAGTTGCTCATGGTGGCGCTCGACGCGTCGATGCTCGGTTGCTATCTGATCGGGCTGGCCGTACTCGCACCCGAGTACGTCCTGGTCACCCTCGCCCTGGGCGGGCTGCAACTGGCCGTGATCATGGGCAGCTACGGTCGGCAGGGCAGACTCGCGCAGCGCGAACTCACCGCGATGTCCCGCGAACAGGGCTATCTGGTCGAGACGTTGGACGCCGTGTTGCCGGTGAAGGCCAACGGGGCCGAGGGCCGGGCGCTGCGCCGCTGGAGCGCCCTGTTCGAGGTGCACCAGCAGACGAGCCTGCGGCGCGGGCGCACCTCCGCCGCCGTGGACGCCGCGCTGGGCACGCTCCGGGTGATCTCGCCGCTGGTGCTGTTGACCGTCGGCGTCGGGCTGGTCCTGAACGGCGCGATGCCGGTCGGCGTGATGCTCGCCGCGAACGCCGTCGCCATCGCGGTACTGGAGCCGTTGAACTCGCTCGCCGGCGCCGGTCAGTCCCTGCAACTGGTCCGGGCACAGGTGGAACGCATGTACGACGTGCTGGACTCGGAGCCGGAGCGCGGCGGGGACGAACGGCTGCCCGGTCGCGGACCGATCGGTGTCGCGCTGACCGGGGTCACCTTCGGCTACGACCGCGAGGCCGCGCCCGTGCTGAGCGACATCTCGCTCGCGCTGCCCCCCGGACGCAAGATCGGGGTCGCCGGGCGCACCGGTTCGGGCAAGAGCACGCTGGCGCTGCTCGTGCTCGGACTGCTCCGGCCCGATCGGGGTGAAGTCCTGCTCTCCGGCGTGCCGTTGGAGCGGCTCGATCTGCGTGCGCTGCGGACGCACTGCGGTGCCGTGCTCCAGGACCTGTCCCTGTTCGACGGCAGCATCGCCGACAACATCGCGCTCGGCAGCCCGGAGTCGACCCGGTCCGAGGTGGAGCACGCGGCCGAACTCGCGGGCCTGCACGAGGACGTGCGGCGGATGCCGATGGGCTACGAGACGAACGTCGGCGAAGGCGGCGTGGCGCTGTCGGCCGGGCAGCGGCAGCGGGTCGCGCTGGCCCGCGCCCTGGTGCACCGCCCGCGGCTGCTGATCCTGGACGAGGCGACCAGCCACCTGGACCCGGCCACCGAACGCGCCGTCGACGCGGCGCTCAACCGGCTGGAGATCACCCGACTGGTCGTCTCGCACCGGCTGTCCGCGATCGAGAACGCCGACGAGATCCTCGTGCTCGACGCGGGCCGCATCGTCGAACGCGGCCGGCACCCCGAACTGCTCGCCCTGGGCGGGCACTACGCCGACCTGTTCGGCCCACATTCCACCGGAGCGCCGGCAACCCCGGCTCGCTCCGGAGGCGACGGCGCGACCAGCGCCGTTCTCACGCCCTGAGAAGGAAGGACCGTCCATGAGCAACCCGAACGACATCGACGAGCTGATCCGCGCCTGGAAGGACGAGGATCTGCGCGAGGAACTGCCCGGCGTCGTGCACCCGTCCGGTGACATCGACCTGACCATGATCTCCGGCGGCGACGTGCACACCGGCAAGTTCGCCCGGAGCACCTGGCTGCTGTCCGGCCCGCTCTGCGCGACCGTGTCCTTCGCGGCCGGTTGCTGGTAGCCGACACGCACGAAAGGCGGCCTCCC
>NZ_JBHZAV010000355.1:0-4451 GCF_042754445.1 Embleya sp. NPDC059213 | reverse complement strand
TCCCCCCCGCCCCCCCCGCCGTCCTACCCTCCGCCCCCTCCCCCCCCCGCGCCCCCCCCCGGCGGGTGCCGGGCCCCACCCCGGGGTTGTCACCGGACACCGGCTCGGTCCATCCCTTCACCGGAGGCATCCGTCGCCGACTTGCCTCACCGGGCCGAACTCCCGCACCGACACCCCTGCTCTGCGTCGTCGCCTATGTGATGATCTGCGGGGGTTCGTCGGTGATCGTTCGTCATTCGAGTGTCAGTGTGTTCCTGCCGGTTCCATCCGGATTCGCGCTGTCGATCACTGGCGGGTTCGCAGGGACGGATTTGACGAACCGGCAGGTCGGGTTCGTGCCGATTGCCAATACATCGAGGGTACGTTGCCGGCCGGAATCCACCGGCCTCCGGCGTTTCACCATCACACCGCGGTCGTCCCGGCCCGCAGCGCGGCGCCGGGCGGCGCGCGGGCGCCACTCGCGTCGGTGATGTCGGCCGGCGGCTCGGTGGTCAACGCCTCGACCGCTTCGAGGCTGCGCCCGAGATGCCCCGGGTCCCCTTTTTCCGGCTCGGCGCGGGGGTGGTCGACGTCTCGACCCGTCGTGGTGGGTGTGCCCGGATTCGGTCAGGGTTGGGTCATGGCGTGGAGGGCGAGCAGGACGGAGACGCCGACGGTCAGCGGGAGTCCGAGGGACGGGTGCCGCCACGTCGCGATCGCGGTGCCGCCGGCCAGGGCGAGCAACACCAGCAGACGCACGGACAGGGGCGGCGGTGGTGGGGGTGGGGGCGGAGTCGACACGGGTTCCCTTTCGTCGGACGCAAAAACGCTCATTCGAGAAAGAGGGAGTGGGATCGCGCCGAGTCCTTACGCGACTTCACAGACGAGTCGATGTGATGTGCATCACAATCTGGGCTGGGTGGGCGGGGCCCCGGCCCGGCAACCGGCCCCGGGACGCGGCCGGTTCCACGAACGAGACGATACGACCCCACCCCCGAACCCCACACGAACCTCGCTTCGGATCTCACATCCGGTTCATGTCCAGCGCATCCCCAACACGTCCAACGCCCCGATCCGCTCGGCCGACAGTTTCGCCCGCCTGCTCCTGGTCGTCGTCACCCACACCCCGAGCCGTACGTCCTCGGGCCACCCGTCGAACGCCACCACCGACTCGACGTGCCCGCGCGGCACCTCCAGGTGCCCCACCCGGGCCCGGTAGGCCGCCGCCGCGCCGAGCGCGATCGTCCACGCCTGCTCGCGCGTGCGCGGCGGCCGAGGCCCCTCCGGCACGGCCGGCACCGCCTCGGCCTCGGCGTCGACCAACGCGGGCGCCGTCAGCCCCAACGCGAGCAGCCGCTCACGCTGCGCCGCGTTCAGCCCGTCCCACCCCGACCGCTGCCGAGCCACCCACCGCCCGATCCCCGTACCGCGGTGCACCACGTCCAGGCCGACATCGTCCAACCGCGCCCCGCCCCCGAGTTCGGCCAGATACTCGGCCGCGTACGTGACGTGCCGCTGCCACGCCACCGGCCAGTGCGGCGGATGCCACGCCTCACCCTCCACCAGAGCGTCCAGCGCCGCGCCGCGCCCGGTGGCGAGTTCGCCTCGTCGGTCCTGGGCGCGGCGGTTCGCGAGCCACGTTCCGATGGGGTGGCCGTCGATCACGGCGTCGGCCGGCGCGGCCAACGTCCCGTGCAGCCGCGCGTACTCACGCGCTATGGCGAGTCCGTCCTCCCACGCCTGATCGTGCACCGACCACACCATCCCGAGGGATTCCAGCCGTTGAATCTGTTCCTGCTCCAAATGGCCTTTCGCGTATTCGGCGCGCATTTCCGAAATCCAGCGCCCCAGCGGGAATTTGATTCCGTGGTGATCGATGTCAACGGCATCAATGGGAACGGCGAGGTCTCCGTGGGTGCGTCGGTACCGCTCGGCGGCGACATACCCGCGCAGCCAATTGCGGGATTGCGGGTCCACCACGCGCAGGTCCACGAATCGCGCGATCTCCACCGGATCGCGTTGTGTCGAGAAGCGCAGGATCGGTCGCCACTCGGGGCGTTCCCCGCCCTCCTCGCCGTCGACGTCGCCCTGCGCCTGGTCGTCGCCGTCCGGCGCTGTGGCCAACTCTTGGGCCTCTCCGTTGACTTGGGGTACGGCCAGCACGTCGCAGATGGACGCGTCGTGCGCCCGCAACGCCTGAAGCACCCGCTGGAGCGGTCGCCACGAAGGAGACACGAGCATGTCGTCCCGTGTCTCCCCACGCTCCAAAAAGATGGGGACGACGATGCTCGCGAGCTTGGTGCCGGCGGCCGACGGCCTGATGCATCTGCCCACCGCCTGAACAATTTCTACGATGCTCCCTTTGGGGTCCAGGATCGCGATCGAGTCGATTTCCGGGACGTCCACGCCCTCCCCGAGCACCCGGCAATTACTGACGAACGCCCTGGTCACGGCCACGCCGTCCGCGTCCGCGCCGGCCCCGAACGCCCCCAACACCCGCCGCCGATGCAGCGGGTCGTGCTCCCCGGAAATCCAGTCCGCCGCGATGCTCCCCGGGTACGCCCCCGACGCCCCCTTGCGCAGCCGGGCGAATGCCCGGGGCAGGCCGACCGCGAACGCCTCGGCCTCGATCGTGCGGTGATGGAACGTCAACACGCGCCGCAGGTCGTGTTCCCACGCGAGCTTGAGCAACCCCGTTTGCAGCGCGGCCAACCGCGCCCCCCGGTACTCCTCCACGTCCGCCGGCCGCGTCGACAACCGGTTGAGCCGGCTCCCGCTCGCCGCGGCGGCGGCCTGGACGTCCGGGTCGGTCACCTCCGCCACCACGATCCGAAAAGGCGCAACCAGGCCAGCGGCCACCGCCGCCGACAGGGGTAGCGAGTAGGAAACCCTGCCGAACAACCTCTCGTCGTCCATCGAGGCCGCATAGCCGACCGGCAGAGGTTGGTAGGCGCTCCGTTCCTCGGGCCCCTCCCGGTCCTCGTCCTCGTCCGGGCCGAAGTCCTCGTCACCCGCCTCCCAGCCCTCCCACTCGTCCAGCTCGGGATCCGGGTCCATGGGATCCAGCTCGGGCACCGGCGGATCGGTGGCCAGAGCCGCGTAGGTGCTGCCGGGCGGTGGTTCCCAGATCCGGGGCGTGGCGGTGAGGTACAGGCGCCGCGCGGCCGGGAGTCGGCGGTTGTCGTGGATCGCCGCCCACGCCTTCCCGAGCGCACCGGAGGTTCGGTGGGCCTCGTCCACGATCACGAGGTCCATCGCCGCCGGGGGTTCGAGGCCGTATACGCCCCGCTGAGCCCGCAGCAGCACCCGAAGGGAGGCGTACGTCCCGAAAACGGTGAGGTGCCGCGTACGGCCCGACCAGAGGGCGTATTGGGGTGCGCTGGTGGTGCACCTGACGCCGGCTGCGTCCAGTGCGGGATCCCCCCGGAGGGAGCACACGGCGATCATCGGGCCGGTGCGCCCCGCGGCCCGCCACGCGGCCACGGTCTGCGTCAGCAGGTCCAGGGTGGGCACCAGGACCAACACGCGGCCCCGCGGCGCCAGACGGGCCGCGCAGACGGCCGCGATGCGCGTTTTCCCCGTGCCGGTCGCGGCCACGACCTGCGTACGGAGGCCGGCCCACGGCCCGGAGCCGGCGCGAAGTTCCGCCATTTCCTCGGGCGGACTCCGGAATTCCCGGACGACGTTCTGTACGGCCTCGGTCTGGTGAGGGAAAAGCGGAGTTTTCATTTCGATTCCTATTCGTCGGGAGTCATAATTCCGAGCGAAATTCCATGGTTCCCGATATGGATTTCATGTGGTTCCTGTTTTCGTGTTCCATATTCACGGGGCGACCGGGTGTGTCGGTCCTGTGGTTCGTCGGGGTGTCTCGGGTGGGGTCGGCCGGGTGTCGAGGGGTGGTCTCGGGGTGCGGGCCGGGGCCTCGGCCGGGTGGTCCTAGCGCTCGATGTGGGTCGGTGTTCGTGCTGGTCAGGTGTGGTGTGGGTGGCCGGTGGGTCCGGGTGTGGGAGTGCCGTCGGTCGGCCGGTTCGAGCCGGCCCCGGCCCGTCCGGGCGCCGGCGGTGCTCGTGTTTTCCTGGGATTCGTATGGGCCATGTTGTCTAAGCGTCGGGGTGGCGTCAAGGCGTGTGGGTGTGTCATCATGGGTGTGCGGGCGGGGTTGGTCTGCTGGTGGTTCGGGGGTTGGTTCTGACGGTCAGTCAGATATTTCTGACGGTGCGTCAGATAGGTTCTGAGCCTGCTTCCAATACAAGACGCCCGGCTCGAACACCCGTCACAAGCCCCCTACTTGGCTGCTGGCGGGCCCGCAACGCGGGCCCTGTCCCCCGCGCAGCGGGGGACCTTCCAGCCGGCGCAACGCGCCGGCTGCGGGTGCCGCAACGCGGCACCCGGCACCCGCAACGCGGGTGCCCAGCACTTGCTCGGCGCAACGCGCCGAGCTTCGCTCGTCAGCCGCGCAGCGGCTGAGGGAC
>NZ_JBHZAV010000354.1:0-4490 GCF_042754445.1 Embleya sp. NPDC059213 | reverse complement strand
TGGCGCTCGTTCCGCGCTGTCCACCTGGGCCGTGGCGCACAAGGCCGGCGGCACGCCGGCACGGCCCGCCCGGGTCGGGGATCAGGAGGGCGTTCGGGACGGCCGACGGAGGGGGCCGCGCGTCTCGACACCGGCCGGGTGGGTCGCGGTGCGCGGGATCGCCGCCGCGGTGAGCGCCGCGACCAGGGACGCGGCGGCGGCGAGCGCGAAGACGATCCGGTAGGCGTCGAGCGAGGCGTACGTGGCACCGCCCGCGCCCGCCGGCAGCGTCACCGTCGTCAACACGACGGTGACCACCGTGCTGCACAGGGCCTGGCCGATCGTGCGCATCAGCACGTTCAGGCCCGTCGCCGCCGCCGTCTGCTCCGCCGGCACCGCCTGGATCACCAGGGTCGGCAACGCCGAATACACGAGCCCGGTCCCCACCGAACACAACGTCGCCCCGGCCGCGATCGTCCACATCTGCTCGCTGGTGAACACCCGCACCACATACGCCACCGCGATCACCAGCGCCCCGGCCACCAGCGTCGACCTGGCCCCACGCGCGGCGGACAACCGGGCCGACACCGGCGACATCAGCACCATCGTCAACCCGCCGGGCAACAGGCACAGGCTCGCCACCAACGCGGACGCCCCCAGGCCGTAACCGGTCTCCTCGGGCGCCTGCACCAACTGCACGGTGGCCAACCAGTTCGCGTAGAAGGCGAATCCGGTCACCAGGGCCGCCAGGTGCGGGAGCAGGACCGTCCGGCGGGCCGCCAGTCGCAGATCCACGAGCGGCTCGCGCACCCGCAACTGATGCCGACCCCAGACCGGCAGCACGAGCAGGCCGGCCGCGCCGATCCCCAGCACCGCCGGGCTGCTCCACCCCCAGTCCTCCCCCTTGGACACCGCGAGCAGCACGCCCACCAGGCCGGTGGTGAGCAACAAGGCCCCCACGATGTCGAAGCGACCGGGGGTACGCGCCGACGACGACCGCGGCAACACCCACCACGAGAGCACCGCGCCGAACACCCCCAGGCCGGTCGTCACCCAGAACAACACGTGCCAATCGGCGTGCTGCACCACCACCGACGCCAACGGCAGCCCGGCCGCCGCCCCGATGCCCACCGTCGAACTCATCAGCGCGACCGCCGAGCCGACCCGGTGCGGCGGCAGTTCGTCGCGCAGGATGCCGGTCGCCAGCGGCACGACCGCGGCCGCCGTGCCCTGTAGCGCCCGCGCGGTGATCAGCACACCGATGTCGGACGTCAGCGCGCACAGCGCCGAGCCGAGCGTCATCACCACGAGCGCGCCGACCAGGATGCGCCGCCTGCCGTACATGTCGCCGGCCCGCCCCAGCACCGGATTGAGCACCGCACCGGAGAGCAGCGTCGCGGTCAACATCCAACTCACCGTGCCCGGTGACGACCCGGTATCGCCGGGAAGCGCGGGCAGCAGCGGCACGATCACCGTCTGCATGAGGGCCATGAGGGTGCCGCCGAAGGCCAGGGTCGGCACGATCAGACGGGAGCGAAGACCTGACGAAGGTACGGCGGTTGCCACGAAACGGCTCCCGAATCCAGGGGCCGCCAACCTAACTGACGGCCCGTCAGATCAGTTGTGTCACGATCTCCCGCCGAACGCCGGCACACGTGACGGACATCGCACCTTCGAGCCGCCCCACCGACCCCGCCCCCACCGTCGTCGGCGGCGCGCAGCCGCCGATCACACCCCGATGGCCCCGTCGATACGTTCGCGCAGCAGGTCGGCGTGGCCGTTGTGCCGGGCGTACTCCTCGACCAGGTGGATCAGCACCCAGCGCAGCGAGACCGTGCCACGCCACGCGTCCTCGCCCGCGACGTCGAGGTCGGGCGCCTCGATCGTGAAACGCTCGGCGAAGGCGACCTCCGCACGCCAGACCGCCCAGGCCCGCTCGACGACCGCGTCGTCGGGCACCGCGCCCTCGAAGTCCCCGTCGGGGTCGGTGCGCGAGGAGAAGTGGGCCGGCGCGTCCTGCCCGGCCAGGACCTCCCGGAACCAGCGGCGCTCCACGTCGGCCAGGTGCCGCACGATCCCGAGCAGCGAGAGCGTGGACGGCGGCACCGATCGCCGGGCCAGGTCCGCGCCCAGGCCCGAGCACTTCAGTTCCAGCGTCGAGCGCTGGGCGGCCAGGACGTCGGTCAGGATGGCCCGCTCGTCACCCGTGGTGGGCCCCTCGAATCGACGGTTCGTGGCAACGCCGACGAACAGGTCGCCTCGTCGGGTCGGCTCGGTCGTCTCCGTCATGGTCGACCCACACAATCCGCCCAAACGGGCCTCGGGACTCGGTGTTCTCGGGGTTCGGCCCGCGCGGGGCTCGGGGTTCGCGGGGCTCCGGCTTGCCGGGGCTCGGCCCGCTCGGCCCGCTCGGCCCGCTCGGCCCGCTCGGCCGCGAACCCGGGCGGCCGGGGCGCTGCTCAACCGCCGGAATCCCGATCCGCATCCATCCGGTCGCGCCTGCCGAACCGCCGGTCGTCCGCGTCGGCCGCGTCCGGGTCCGTACCGCCGGCGGACTCCGGTACGGGCAGGTCCAGCGCATCGGCGACGGCCCGGCCCCGATCGGCCGGATGCCGCACCTCGGTCCCGGGCACGACCCGGTAGACGTTGCGCCGGCCGCTGCGCTGCCGGGTCAGATATCCGCCGTGCTCCAGGTCCGCCAGGATCGCCTGCACGGCGCGCTCGGTCAGCAGACACACGGCTGCGATGTCACGCACCCGCGCCCCGGGATCACGGGCGATCGCCGAGAGCACCCGAGCGTGATTGGTGAAGAACGTCCACGAGGGCCGGGACTGCTCCGCATCGCTCATGCGCACCATCATAGGCTCGACCATTCCGGCAACTCGACACACGAATTGCAGTTCATGAATTCCTTGACGTACGTTCGGTGGCCATCGATCCTGGAGACGACGCAACCGCCGGCCACTCGCCCCGGCCGAATCCACCCACCGCCCCGAACGACCATCCAGGCCCGACCCGCCGTGTGATGGAGGGAAGCCCGCCATGACCCCACGACGCCCCGGTTCCCGCCACTCGCCGCACCCACCGGGCCGCCCCGGGACTCACCGAAGCCGCCGTCGGGAGAGCACGCAGAAGCACCTGCGCATACGGGTGATCGTCGCCGACGACCGGGTGCTGCTGCGGATCGGCGGCGAAGTCGACATCGACACCGAAGCGGATCTTCGCCGCGCCCTGGACCGGGCATTGGCGGCGGGGGTGCGGCGGGTGGACGTGGACATGCGCAACCTCACGTTCTGCGACAGCACCGGCCTGCACGCCCTGCTCCGAGCGCGGTCCAGGGCCCTGGAAACCGGGACCCGACTCGGTCTCGCACCCGGCGACCGGCTGCGCCGTCTGCTCGAAGTCACCGACACCGCACACCTGTTCACCCCACTCGCCTTCCCATGACCGGCCGTGGACGGGCAATTCACTCCGCCGCTCCACCGCGCCGGAGCACCAACGGCAACACGAGCCACCAGCCGAGGAACCAGACCGCGGCCGCCGCGGTGAGCAACGCCGCCGTCACGTCGTCGGTGGCCACCCGCAACAGCAACAACAACGAGCAGCCGATCGTGCAGGCCAACAGGCCCACCCCTGCCGGAACAAGGTGGTTCGCCACCCGCACGAGTCGGGGCTTGCGGTGTTGTCCCGTGACGGCGCGATGCAGCGAGACGACGGACACCAGGACACCCATCGAGGCCGCTCCCAGGACCACGGCGGCCACGTAGAGGCCGTTGTCGAAGTCGCCCAGGGTGTCGAACTTCGGGGTGAACACGACGCTCAACAGGAAGCCGAACAACACCTGCGCACCGGTCTGTACAACGCGCACCTCCTGGAGAAGTTCGATCCAGCGCCGATCCGCGCGCTCGTCCGCGCTCTCCCCCCGACCGTCCCGCTCGCTCATGGCGTCCCTTCGTCGGCACCTCCGCGTGTGCGAGACGACTTCCCCGACCATCGCCAGGGCACACCGGGCGATTCCTCGGATCGGCCGCCGACCGGGCAGGCTCGCGAGGCCGAGGCCGTCGAGCCGGCCGACGGCCCGCGACGGCACCTCTCTCCGACAGGGGGTTTCTCCCCGTCATGAGGGGCAACCCCCCTGCCCCGTAGGGGAGTCCCCGTACCCGCGTACCGTTCTGCGCCGGACCGGACCGGTTTTTCCTCCTCCTGTGGTAGCCCGGCTAGGCCGACGGGCTGATGCTTCCGTCAACCCGCAGGGCGACGCGGGCCGCGGCGTCTTCCTGTGACCATGGAGTCGACCCGAGATTTGTGCCGCCCGGATGCCCGGTGGGCCACTCGATCCACGTCCGGTTGCCACCGGACGAGTCCCGCTCGTCGCGGACGCGCCGGCTCTCCCGGCCCGCGACGACGGGCCCGCGCCCGTGCGGCCCGGCCCCCCCCCCGGGGGGCCGGCGACCCGGGCGGCGGGCGCCCCCCCGACCCCGAGCCCCACCGGGGGCGCCCGGGTGTAATAA
>NZ_JBHZAV010000353.1:0-4516 GCF_042754445.1 Embleya sp. NPDC059213 | reverse complement strand
GGACAGCACCAGCGAACGCTACGAGCAGCTGAACCGGCTCTACATCGTCCCCACGCTCGGTGCCGAGCAGGCCGCAACGGTCGACGCCGAACTCCACGTCGGTGAACCGGCTGCGAACCGCCAGCACCCCCACGTCGGCTACGAACAGCCGCAGTATCGCGGCGATCAGGAAGGTGCCCGCGATCAGGACCGCGGCGATCCGGAAGCCATCGAGCGCGGCGGTCAGCAGGGCCGCGATCAGGCAGCCGAAGACCACCATCGCGGGCCACTCCCGCAGCGGCCCCGGTCCGGCCGGCGAGGCACCACCCTCGGGCAGGTAGGTGCCCGGCTCCTTCTTCCTGCCGTCCTTGCGTCGCCCCCGAGCGGTTGCCACAGGTCCCACCTCTCCTCATCCCGGCACGAGCGACACCGCGCCGGGCCCGGGCCCGGCGAGCGCGGGTCGCCGGCGGGCGCCCACGAACGCGCGGCCCGCGGCCCGACGCGGTTCGATCACAGGCTGGTGACCTGCCGCTCGGCGGCCTCGATGACGTTGGTGAGCAACATCGCGCGGGTCATCGGACCCACGCCGCCGGGCATCGGCGCCACCCAGGCGGCCTTCTCGTACGCCTCCGGGTGCACGTCGCCGACCAGACCCTGGTCGGTGCGGGTGATGCCCACATCCAGCAGCACCGCGCCGGGCTTGACCATGTCCGCGCTGATCAGGCCGGGCACGCCGGCGGCGGCGACCACGATGTCCGCCTGGAGCACGTGGAACGGCAGTTCCTTGGTGCCGGTGTGGCACAGGGTCACCGTGGCGTTCTCGGTGCGGCGGGTGAGCAGCAGGCCGATCGGGCGGCCGACGGTGACGCCTCGGCCGATCACGCACACCTCGGCGCCGTTGATCTCGATGTCGTGCCGGCGCAGCAGTTCGACAATGCCGCGCGGGGTGCACGGCAGCGGCGCCTCCTGGCCCAGCACCAGCCGGCCCAGGTTCATCGGGTGCAGGCCGTCGGCGTCCTTGTCCGGGTCCATCAGCTCCAGGACCCGGTTGGCGTCCAGGTGCCTGGGCAGCGGGAGCTGGACGATGTAGCCGGTACAGGCCGGATCCGCGTTGAGCTCGCGGACCACGTCCTCGACCTGCTCCTGCGTCGCGTCCGCGGGCAGGTTGCGCTGGATGCTGGCGATGCCCACCTGGGCGCAGTCGCGGTGCTTGCCGCGCACGTACGAGTGGCTGCCGGGGTCGTCGCCGACGAGCACGGTGCCCAGACCCGGCGTGATGCCGCGGGCCTTCAGTGCCTCGGCCCGAACGGCCAGTTCGGCTTTGATGGCGGTGGCGGTGGCCTTGCCGTCGAGGATCTGCGCCTTCAAGTTCTGTCTCCTGGTCCGCGGTTTGGGGCCGGTCGCTGCGATTGTCCCGGCTGCGATTGTTCCGTATCCGCGACGGACGCGCGGCGGGCCCCGTACAGGAACCGGGCGGGCGGGGCCAGGATGCGCCGCTGGACGAACGCGGGCAACTGCCGGGCGGGCAGTGCTTCGTTCGCCCGGGCGATGGTGCGACCCAGTCGCTTCAGGTGTTGGCGCAGCACCGGATACCCCCACAGGTCCGGCTGCTCGGGCAGCGTCGGGGGGCGGCGTTCCTCGGCGGCCGAGGCCAATTCGGCCAGGTAGGCGTCCAGCCGGTCGAGGTCGTCGGCGGGGATCGGTTCGGGCGGCTCGGCGCGGTAGGTCTCGGGGGTGGTCATCAGCCGATAGCCGAGCCGCTGGGCGGTCACGATCGCGGGCCACAGGCGCTCGGCGTCCAGGCGACGGCCGGTGAACTCGCCCAGGGCCGCCTCGTACACGCTCCACAAATCGAGCAGTTCGCGCCGGGCCGCCCGGCGGGTGCTGCCCCACGCGGGATCGTCCACGATCTGCCCGGTGACCGTGGCCCGCAGCAACATCGCCTCGGCGCGGACGGCCCGGCCGAGTTGGCGCGGCAGTCGGGTCGCGGACGCCCGCGGCCACAACACCAGGCTCGCGGTCAGGCCGACGGCCAGACCCAGGACGGTGTCGATCACCCGGGTGGCGGCCAGGTCGCCCACGTGCGCACCGGGTTGGCCGGTGGCGGCCAGGAACAGGCCGACCGGGGTCACGCACGCGGCGCCCACGGCCAGGTTGCGGGCGATCACCGTCTGCGTCGCGCCGAACAGCAGCGCGACGGCGATCACCACGAGCCACTGGTTGGGCATCAGGTCGTGGAAGAACAGCGCGATCACCGCGACGCCCACGAGGGTGCCGATCGCCCGTTGCAACACCCGGCCGAAGTCGAGCACGACGTTGCCGCCCTGGAGCGCGGCGCCGGCCGCGATGGCTACCCACACCGGGTGCACCACCGGCAACAACACGGCGGCCAGCGTCGCCGAGCCGACCCCCAGGCCGGTGCGCAGCGCGGTCGGCGGGACCAGGGACGAGCGGTCGAACGCGGCGCGCAGGCGCTCACCGGAGGTGGGCCGGCGGCCCGGGATGATCTCGCCCTCCTTGACCGCCGGCCGGCCGGCCGCCTCGGCGGCGGCCCGCAGCACCGTGCGCAGCAGCCGTTCGGCGTCGGTCTCGGTGTCGGCGAGCACCGCGGGCATCACCGGGACCAGCCGCGGCTGCCCGACCGCGCCGGCCAGCGCGCGCACGGTGTCGGTGATCTCCGGTGGCAGCGGCCGGGTGCGCTCGACGGCGAGCAGTTGCGCGGCCTGGAACAGGTCGAGCGCGCGCCGGCACAACACCCGCAGCCGGTGGGCCTCACCGGTGCGCCGATTGCGCTTGGTGTCCGCGCGCAACACGGTCACCCACGCGGTGTGCACGGTCTCGGACGCGCGGTGCCGGGCGGCGTCGCTGGGTTGGTCGCCGATCGAGGCGAAGAAGTCGGCGAGCGCCTCGAAACAGGCCGCGAGCGCCATGTGCTCGGGGTGGCGCGGGCGCACCAACCAGCCGGACATCGACACCAGCCACGCGCCGGCGGCGCCCACGAGCACCAGCGCGGCCCGCTCCGGGACCAGGTCGGGTTGGTGCGGCAGGAAGGCGCCCATCGCGCAGACCAGGGTGAACATGTACCCGCCCGGGCGGTCCACCTGCAACGCGCCGCACAGGAAGGTGGCGACGGTGGCGACCAGGGTGATCACCGGGACGTACAGGAGCGCGGTGCCGGCCGCGAGCGAGCCCAGCGCCAGCGACAGGGCCAGACCCAGGCCGACCAGCGCGAGGGTGATCGCCCGGCGCGCGTACGGCTCCTTGGCCGCGTACAGGACGGTGTAGCCGCCCAGCGCGGCGAACGTGCCGTAGCCGACGCCGAGCGCCGCGGTGACGATCGCGAACGGGATGCCCACGCCGAGCGCGGCACGCACCCCGGCCGCCCAGGTGAAACGTTTGCCGCTGAGCGTGACCAGCGGCTTGATCTGGTTCTGCGGGCCCAGCTCGGCCGGGTGCACCGCCGGGAACGGGGGCAGCGTGGGCGGGTCGGCGGAGGCCGCCGAGGGCCCCGGCGGCAACGCGAGTGGTGTGCGTTGGCCCTGGGGTCCCGGAGTCGCCTGATCCTGCATCCTCCTATGCAACGCACCTTTCACCGGGAATGCCAAGTCCCGCCTGCGCCGCGACGCCCGGCCCGCTCGCCGGGTCCTGCCGCATGATCCCGATCACCAGTCCGATAAAGACCTACCGGGCGCCAACCGCCTCGGGATAGGGTGCCGCCTCCAACAGGCTCTCGGGTGGTGGGGGCGACGCCGGGCCCGTCACGGCGCTCGCGTGTCGACGAAACCCGGGGTCATCGGCGTCGTGCACCAGGTGTGTGCGCGTTCTCAGGGGAGAGTTCCGCATGTCCCAACCTCCGGGCCCGTACGGCCCGCCGCCCGGCTACGGCGCCGAGGGCCAGGGTCAGGGCTATGGCCAGCCCGCCTACGGCCAGCCGGCGTACGGCGAGCCCGGCTACGGTCCGCAGGCCGGTTACGGCCAGCCCTACGGCTACGGGCCGCCGCAGAATCTGGGCGACTACTGCGCGAGTTGGGGCCGCCGCGTGGGCGCGACCCTGCTCGACGGGCTCGTCATGATGCTGGCCGCGATCCCGTTCTACGGCGGGTTCTTCTGGTTCCTGAGCCAGAGCACCGTCACCGAGCACCTCGACGGCAGCGAGACGACCAGTTACGACGGCGGGGCCGGCCCGATCGTGGTGATGGTCGTCGGCGGCCTGGGGTTGTTGGTCTTCGGGCTCTGGCAGCTCTACCGCCAGGGCAAGACCGGCCAGACCATCGGCAAGGGCGCCGTGGGCATCAAGGTGCTGCGCGAGCGCGACGGCATGCCCACCGGCTTCGGCATGGCCTTCGTCCGCCAGATAGCGCACTTCCTGGACTCGATCGCCTGCTACGTCGGCTGGTTGTGGCCGCTGTGGGACTCGAAGAAGCAGACGTTCGCGGACAAGGTCTGCTCGACGGTCGTGGTCAAGGTCTGAGCACCACCGCACCGAGCGCGCGAGGCGCGACCCCGTCGGGGTCGCGCCTCGCGTGTGTTTCGGGTC
>NZ_JBHZAV010000352.1:0-4577 GCF_042754445.1 Embleya sp. NPDC059213 | reverse complement strand
CCCGCGTCTGCGGATCGTGCTCGGCCACGTGTTGCCCACCCATCAGGCGGGCCCGGACCCGGACTTCGCCGCCCGGGCGGCGGCCTTCAACGCGCGGATCGACGCCCTCGCGGCCGACCTGAACAGCGACGAGTCGCCGATCGTGGTGGCCACCACCGACGCCGAGTTCATCGCGGCCGACCACACCGGGGACGGCCTGCACCCGAACCCGGCCGGCGAGTACCGGATCGCGGCGGCGTTCGCCGACGTCCTCGCCGACCGTTTCCACCTCGGTGTGCACTACCCGCGCCCGTTCCCCAGGGTCTCGGACGCCTCGACGGATACGCCACCCCCGACGAATTGACGGCGGCCCCAGGGCGGTTCGGCGCTATACCGGTGGGACGAGGGTGAAGTACCGGTCGGCGGTGTCGCGGTCGCCGGTGACGGTGAGCCGGTCCACCGGGAGGCGGCCCCACAGGAAGAGCGCCAAGTCCGATGCCGTACCGGCCAGTTCGACATCACCGCGCCCCTCGGCCGGGCCGAACCGGACCTCGTCGCCGACCAGACGCAGCGCCCAGTCGCCCGGTCCGTCGGTCTGCCGGAACCGCAGGTGCTCGCCGGACCCGGGCGGCGCCAGCCCCCGCTCGCGCCGGGCCGGGACCATCACCTCGAAGTGCTGGGCGATCGCGTCCGCCGCGAGTTCGGCGTGCACCGGAGCGGCGGCGCCGACCGCCTGCTCGGCGTCCCAGCGGTGCACGGCGGCCTCGATGGTCTGCATGCGCAGCCAGAAACCGACGCTCTGCTCGGCGGACCAGGTCCAGACCGTGCGCGCGGCCGGCGTGTGGGCGAACGCGTCGGCCAACTCGCCCGCCCCGGCGGCGAACCAGTCGACCAGGCCGGGCGGCAACGGCCCCGGGGTGGGCGTGGGACCGCCCGGGGTCGGCCAGCCGGTGCGGTCCTCGGGCAGGGCGTAGATCCCGATGTCGGTGACCGGCGGCGGCTCGGCGAGTGCGGCCACGACGACCCGGGCCACGAAGCGGTGCACGCCGCCGAGGTGCACCACCAGATCGCTCATCGTCCACTCCGGACAGGACGGCACGACGGGCGCCTCGGGAGCGTTCAGACCCCGCCGCGCGGCGGCCTCGAACGCACGAACCTCACGGCGGAAATGACTGATGTGATCCATGGATCGCATTATCGGCGAGCCGACACCCCTTTCGCCGCACCGCTCTCGCGGGTCCTCCGAAGACCTCCGGGGGGACGCGGCGCCCATCGACAGGTTGGAACGCATGGGCGGAATGCCGGAGATCGACCCTTGGTGCGTCACCTGCCACGCGCGTTCATCCGGATGGAGGCGTGGGCGAGGGGGGCGTGTACGTCGCCACCCGCGTCGGCTCGGAACGTCGCGGTTGGTCCCCGGCCCGGGCGACAAAACCCGGTCCGGCACCAATAGGCTTGCCGGCAACGGGAATCGACCATTCCATCAATCCACGGTTGGAGCCTTCATGGCAGACGACTCGCAAACGGCGGACAACGCTCCGGTCGAGCCGAACGACGACTGGCGACCGGTCGGCATCGACATCTCCACGCCCAGCATCGCGCGAGTCTACGACGCGGTACTCGGCGGCAAGGACAACTACCCGGTGGACCGCGCGATAGCCGAGGCGTCGCTGGCGATCGTCCCGGAGATCGGCGATGTCGGCCGGTACAACCGGGCGATACTCGGGCGCGGTGTGCGGTACATGGCCGAGCAGGGCATCCGCCAGTTCCTCGACCTCGGCTCCGGCCTGCCCACCGTGCAGAACACCCACCAGGTGGCCCAGGAGCACTCGCCCGAGGCCCGGGTGGTCTACGTGGACAAGGACCCGATCGTGCTCGCGCACGGCCGGGCGCTGCTCGCCGAGAACGACCGGACCACGGTGGTCACCGCAGACCTGCGCGACCCGGCCGAGATCCTGAACCACCCGGACGTACGGGCCCTGATCGACTTCGACCAGCCGATCGGCCTGATGCTGGTCGGCGTCGTGCACCACCTCAACGACGACGAGGGCCCCGAGCAGATCGTCGAGGCGTACAAGAAGGCGCTGCCGCCCGGCAGTTTCCTCTTCCTCACCCACTTCTGCGCGTCCAGCCCGGACGCGGTCGCGCTGGAGAAGGCGCTGCTCACCGACCTGGGTTCGGGGCGCTTCCGTACGATCGAGGAGATATCCGCGTACTTCGAGGGCCTGGAACCGGTCGAGCCGGGCGTGGTGTTCCTGCCGCAGTGGCGGCCGGAGGAGCCGGTCGAGGAGCCGCTGACCGTCGGTCAGAAGCTGATGGCCGGTGGCATCGCCCGCAAGCCGACGGCCTGACCCACCACACGTGATCGTCGCGGCGCGCGGCTCAGCGTGCCGCGGCGAGTTGTCGTTCGACGCGGGCGACGACCTCCTGGAGGTACAGCCCGCGGCGGACATCGCACACGTGCTCGCCCCCGTCGCGCACCAGGCTCGCGAACTCCGCGCGCAGCACCGCGAACGCGGCCCCGTCGATCGCGGTGGACAGGTCGAGCGCGGCGACCCCGGTCGCCCCGTAGACCTCCACGTCGTAGCGGTGGCCCGCCGCCGCGGCGCAACACAGCACCAGTTGGGACACCGCGCCGCCGGCGTGCACCAGTTGTACCGCCGTCCACCCGTCGCCGGGGGCATCGGCCCGCACCTCCACGACGTCGCCCAGCGCGACGCTCATCAGATCGAACGCGTGCGGCCCCACGTCGAGAATCGCCCCGCGAGCCTGTCGCCACGGCGACGCCGCGAACGGACCATCGAGGAAGGCGCCGGTGACGCAGGCCAGTCGCCCGCCGCGCCACCGGGTGTCGGCGCTCTCCAGGTGGGCCAGGAAGTCCCGTACCCGCGGCGCGTATCGAGCGCTCAACGCGACCATCGAGCCGACCCCGGTCTCGCCGATCACGTCGGCCAATCGACGGGCGCCGTCCAGGTCGTCCGCGATCGGCTTCTCCAGCAGCACCGCCTTGCCCGCCCGGGCCGCCCGCTCGGCCAGCGCGGGCTGCGCCTCGGGGGCGATCGCGAAGACCACCGCCTCGCACCGGTCGAGCAGTTCGTCGAACCGCGCGCACGCCTGGGCCCCATGGGTCTCGGCCAGTTCCCGGGCCGCCTCCGGGCGGCGCGCCCACACCGCGGCGAGCCGGGTCTCCGGCCCGTCCGCGAACACCGGCGCGTGCACCAGACTCGCCCATGGACCCGCCCCGACCAGTCCCACCGCGACCCGCTCGGCCATCGTCATCGCCTCCACCGTGCACACCACCCGACCCCGCCGAGCGAGCGTACCGGCGCGCCGAGCCCGCCCGGCCCGCGCCCCGCCGGCCCGCGGGCCCGCCGCCGTCGCTTGGACCGGCGGGGCCGCGCGGCCCTGGAGAGCTTGCGAGGACGCTGCTAGCTTCCGGCCGCATGAAGTTCTCCATGTCGCTGCCCGTGCTTCGCGACGCCGGCCACGCGCAGCCGTACCACCGCACTTTCGCGCTGGCCCGGATCGCCGAGGAGGCGGGTTTCGACACCGCCACCGTCGGCCACCACCACTTCATGCCGGGCAACATGAGCGATCCGCTCACGCTGCTGGCCGCCGTCGCCGCGCGCACCGAGACGCTGCGGGTGGGGACCGGCATCTTCCAACTCCCGGTGCACCACCCCGTGCGGGTCGCCGAACAGGTCGCCACGATCGACGAGATCTCCGGCGGCCGGGTCACCCTGGGCGTCGGGCTGGGCTGGTGGCCGCTGGAATACACCGTGCACGGATCCGACTTCCGCACCCGGGGCGCGCGGATGGAGGAGGCGCTGGAGATCCTCCGGCTGCTCTGGACCCGGGAGAACGTCGGCTACCGGGGTCGCTTCCACAACTTTCCCGAACTGACCGTGCACCCGCGCCCGGTTCAGGAGCGCATCCCGTTGTGGGTGGCGGGCGTCGCCGACGCCGCCGTCGAGCGCGCCGCGCGGCTGGGCGACGCGTGGTTGTGCGGTCCGGTGCAGTCGTTGGCCAAGGCCCGATCCTGCCTGGCGGTCTACCGGGCGGCCTGTGCGACGCACGCCCGGCGTCCGGACTGGGTGCTGCGCCGCTATGCGTGGCTGGGCAAGGATCGCCGCGCGGTGGCCGAGGAGGTGCTGCCCGGATACGTCGGCGGCCTGCTCGAACACTGGCGCGAGTCGGCCGAGGACGCCGACGAGCGGGAGTTGTTCCGCCGCCTGGACGCGGGTGAACGGGTACCCGCCGAGGAGATCGCCCGCGACCGCCTGTTGTGGGGCGACCCCGAGGACGTGATCGCCCAGATCACCCGCTACCGCGACCGCACCGGCAGCGAGCACGTGCACGCCGCCTTCGGCGCGGGGCTGCCGGCCGGGGCGAGCCCGGTGTCCACGCGCGGCTCCTTCGATGAACTGGCCGCGATGATCCGGCTGTTCGGTGCCGAGGTGATCCCGGCGTTCCGCTGACCCGGGCCGCCGGCCCGAGTGTCGGTCGGGCCGGTCGCGGACATGGCGCGGGCCCCCCCCCCGGGGGGGGTGGGGGCCCCCCCCCGGGGGGGGGGGCGGGGGGTGAGGGGGGGGGGGTGA
>NZ_JBHZAV010000351.1:0-4682 GCF_042754445.1 Embleya sp. NPDC059213 | reverse complement strand
CGCACGGAAAGGCCCGTGCGCACGACACCGACCGACCCGCGAACCACCCATGTGGAATCGCCGGTGGACGGAGCTTTTCACCGTGGGCGCCATCGGGTACCCGAAGCCGAAGTGCCGGAGCATAGGCTGATTGCCGCCGCACCGGTCGGCGCCGCCGCAACGAGAATGGGTGAAGAGATGACTCGCACTGACGGGGTGAGCGTCGTCGTCATCACGTACAACGACGCGACTCACCTGCCGGCCGCCATCGAGTCGGCCCTGGCCCAGGGTGATGTGGTCTCGGAGATCGTGGTGGTGGACGACGCGTCGACGGACGAGACCGGCCAGGTGTTGTCCCGCTGGCCGCGCGATCGGGTCCGGGTGGTGCGGCGTACCACCAACAGCGGTGGTTGCGGCGAGCCGCGCAACGACGGCACCGCCTTCGCGCAGTCCGGCTGGATCTGTTACCTCGACAGCGACGACGTGCTCCCGCCCGGCGCGGTCGAGGCGATGTATCGGGCCGCGGTCGACAACGACGTGGACTTCGTGGCCGGGCGGTGCGTGCGCCGCGAGTTGCCCGAGGAACGCGATGTGGCCTGGCATCCGCACCTGTTCGCGAAGCCGGGCGTGTACTCGATCGCCGAACGCCCGGAATCGTTGTGGGACACGCTCGCGGTGAACAAGCTCTACCGCCGCTCGTTCCTGACCGAGAATCACATCCAGTTCCCCGACGGCGCGGCCCACTACGAGGACTTCCCGTTCACCGCGAAGGTCTACGCGGCGGCCCGTCGCTTCGCGGTGATCGACGCGCCCGTCTACACCTGGAACGTGCGGCGCCGCACCTCCAAGCCGTCCATCTCGCTGCGTCGCGACCGCATCCGCAACTGGCAGGACCGGGTCCGGGCGCACGCCGATGTCGTCGAGATCATGCGCGACACCGGTGACGAACACCTGGTGGACGCGGCCGAGCGCAAATTCCTGGAGCACGATCTCTCGCTCTACCTGCGTGACCTGCACCGGCAGGAGGAGGAGTACCGCAACGAGTGGTGGGAGATCGCCCGGCAACATCTGTCCACGTTCGGCGTGCGGGCCTTCGTGGACGCGACGCCGTCCGCGCGCTGGGCCGCCGACGTGGTGCGCACCCGGGAGCGGCCGACCGCCGCCGCCCGGCTCGCCGAGCTGGCCGCGGATCCGCCGCGGCTGGTGCCGCCGTACTTCGGCGGTCCCGAGACCCCGACCTGGGACGACGAGCGCCCGGCGGTCCCGCTCAGCGGTTTCCGCTCGGTGCCCACCGCCGGGCTGCCGATCGACGTCGAGGCGTCGGTGTCGGTCACCGGGGCCCGGCTCGCGCTGGACCTGCGGATCGCCGATCTGTACGGCCGGATCAGCGCCTCCGGGATCGCGCACGTCGAGATCGAACTGCGCGATCGACTCGGCACCACCAATCGGTCCCGGCCCGCGACGGTGACCGCCACCGCCGAGGACGGGTTCCTGCACGGGCGCGCGGTGCTGGACGGCGGCGCGCTGCGCGGCCTCGGCGCGTTCGCGACGTGGGACATCTGGGCGCAGGTGAGCTTTTGGGACGGGTCGGCCACCCATGTGCGAGTTCGCGCCGCCGGTGGCTCGGGGCTGACCCGGCACATGGTCCCGGACCTGCGTCGGGCCCTGCTGCTCGTGCAGCCCTACCGCACGGCCAACCACTCGCTCGGCGTGCGGGTCGCGGACGGCCCGCGCGGTGCGGCGGCCGTGGCCACCGCCCGATTCCGCCGCCGGTCCGGCTCCAAGACCTGACCCGTCGAGTGCTCTCGGGTGCGACCGGGTCGACGGTCGCACCCGTCGTCGACGACGCCGGGCGCCGGGGCCGGCCGTGGAACCGCTGCGGAGCCGGCCGCGTCCCTCCCAACGAACCTTCCAGGAGCCCCGTCCGAGGCCCGCGCGGTCGCTCTCCGGGCTGTGGATCCGGGTCGGCGCAGTGATTCGGGACAGGCTTTTCGTGCAAGAATGATCGGCGCTCGGGCTGCCGACCGTCTTCGACCAGGTCTGTGGAACCTCTTCGGCGACGCGGGTCGGACAGAACGCCTGCCAACGCGGCTGTGGCCTTGGGCCTGGTCCTGTCTTCAGACGAGAAACCGGTGAAGTCGATGCTCTTGTCTCTCGTGGTGCCGTGCTTCAACGAAGAAGCCGTACTGTCCACCTTCCACGAGACGATCCGCGCGGAGCTCAAGGACATCGGGGCCGACGTCGAGATCTGCTACGTCGACGACGGCAGCTCCGACGGAACGCTGCGGATCCTGCGCGAGCTGGCGGCCAAGGACCCGGCCGCCAAGTACACCTCCTTCAGCCGCAACTTCGGCAAGGAGGCCGCCATGTTGGCCGGCCTGGAGCAGGCCACCGGCGACGCCGTGGTGATCATGGACGCGGACCTCCAGCATCCGCCGGAGTTGATCCCGCGCATGCTGGATCTCCACCTCAAGGGCCACGATCAGGTGATCGCGCGGCGCAGCCGTGAGGGCGACAAGCGGTTCCGCAGTTTCCTCAGCAGCTCGTACTACAAGCTCGTCAACAAGTGGGTCGACGTCGAACTCGTCGACGGTGTCGGCGACTTCCGATTGTTGTCGCGGCAGGCACTGAATGCGCTGCTGTCGATGCGCGAATACAACAGGTTTTCCAAGGGCCTGTATTCGTGGATCGGATACGACTCGGTTCTCTTCGAATACAAGAATGTCACCCGCGAACTCGGACAGACCAAGTGGAGTTTCGGCAAGCTCCTCAATTACGGCCTGGACGGTTTGATCTCGTTCAACAACCGGCCGTTGCGGGTGGCCATCTACTTCGGCCTCGTGTTGTCCGCGCTGTCGCTCGCGTACACCATGATTCTGATCGGCATCGCGATCTTCCAGGGCATCCAGACGCCCGGTTACATCACCATCATCGCGGCGGTGACCGGTCTGGGCGGGCTCCAGATGACGATGCTCGGTCTGATCGGCGAGTACATCGGCCGTATCTACTACGAGACCAAGAACCGCCCGCACTACCTGGTCCGCGAGAGCACGGAGACGCGGGTGCCCGCGCCGCAGATGGCCGCCGCCATCCGGGAGACCTCGGCGAACGCCGCGCCCCGAGGGGTCGGCCGCTGATGCTGCGTCAGGCCATTCGCTTCGCGCTCGTGGGTGTGGTGAACACCGGCACCTACTACCTGCTCTACCTCGGGTTGCGTCATGTGGTGCCGTATCTGGCGGCCCACGTCACCGCCTTCATCCTGAGCATGATCGGCTCGTTCTTCATGAACACGTACTTCACCTACAAGGTGCGGCCCACGTGGAAGAAGTTCCTGCTGTTCCCGCTGACCAACGTGACGAACTTCGTGATCACCACGGTGGGCGTCTACGCGCTGGTGTCGTGGGCGTCGATGGACGAGCGGATCGCGCCGCTCGTCGCCGCCGCCGCCGCGATCCCGGTGACGTTCGTGGTCTCGCGCAAGGTGATGATCCCCGGAACCGAACCGCAGCACCGCGTCACCGAGTCGGACTCGACGCCGGTGTCGTGAAGCGGACCGGCCCGCGTCGCCCCGGCCCGGCCTGAGCCGGGGCGAACGGCTCGGCGGTTACGCTGAAGTCATGAAGTGGCTTGTCACCGGCGGTGCCGGATACATCGGGACACATGTCGTGCGGGCGCTGCTCGCGGTCGGCGAGGACGTGGTCGTGGTCGACGACCTGTCCTCGGGCACCCGCGAGTTGGTCCCGGAGAAGGTGCCACTGGTGGTCGGCTCGGTGCTGGATCGGGCACTGCTCGACGAGGTCTTCCGGGCGCACGCCGTGGACGGTGTGGTGCACATCGCGGGCCGCAAGCAGGTGCCCGAATCGGTCGCGCGCCCCCTCTACTACTACGAGGAGAACGTCGAGGGTCTGCGCACCCTGCTGGCGGCCATGGTCGAGGCCGAGGTCACCCGGATCGTGTTCTCCTCCAGCGCCGCCGTCTACGGCATGCCCGACGTCGACCTCGTCGACGAGGACACCCCGTGCGTGCCGATCAACCCGTACGGCGAGAGCAAGCTCGTCGGCGAGTGGATGATCAAGGCCACGGCGCGCGCGCACAAGATCTCGTACGCCTCGTTGCGCTACTTCAACGTCGCGGGCGCGGGCGCGCCGGAGCTCGCGGACAAGGGCGTGTTCAACCTGGTGCCGATGGTGCTGGAGAAGTTGACGGCGGATCAGGCGCCGATGATCTTCGGGGACGACTACGACACCCCGGACGGCACCTGCGTGCGCGACTTCATCCACGTGGTGGACCTGGCCGAGGCGCACGTGGCCGCCACCCGTCGGCTCGCGAGCGATCCGGACGCGCGCCTGGTGCTGAACGTGGGTCGCGGCGAGGGCACGTCGGTGCGCGAGATGGTGGAACTCATCGGCGAGGTCACCGGTTTGCGCGACTTGGCTCCGGAGGTCCGGCCGCGGCGTGCGGGCGACCCGGCCCGGGTGGTGGCGAGCGCCGACCTGATCACCACCGAGTTGGGCTGGAAGGCCCGGCACGACACGTCGGACATGGTGCGCAGCGCGTGGGCCGGTTGGCGGACGCCCCGCGGCTGAGCCGCGGGACGGGTGGCGTGGGGGCGCGCGGCCCGGCCCCCCCGGCCCCCCCCCGCGCCACCGGCGGGGGGGGGCCGCGGCGCCCCGCGGGGGGGGGGGGGGAGGGCGGGGGCGAAA
>NZ_JBHZAV010000350.1:0-4772 GCF_042754445.1 Embleya sp. NPDC059213 | reverse complement strand
CGCGGTGCCGGGGTGCGGACGGGTGTGGATGCCGGCGGTGGCTGCGGGTGCCTGGTGACGATCCCTCGTGCGTGCTCGTCGGCGCATGTTTTCGTGCGCGACGCTTCCCGCGATGTCGGTGTCCCGAGGCGCTGTCGCACCCGTCGAAGGAGCAGTCGTGGAGCATCCCGTGGCCGTAGTCCTCGCCGCCCCCGCCTCGATGGCCCGGTGCCCGGTCGGCCCGGGGGGAGCCGGCGCCGCGCCGTCGTGCGGTGCCGCGCCGTCGTGGTAGCCGATCGTTCGGACGGGCGGGAGTACCGCGCGGATTTCCGGCTGGGAATCTTCTTCGCGGTCCTGATGCTCGCCATGGGCGCTCTGGTCACCGTGGGGATGGCCGCGGAGCAGGGCTGGTTCTCGGTCGGGCCGCTGGGGATGGGAGTGTTCTTCGGGCTGTCGTCGGTGGGGGTTTTCCGCCTGTACGCGGTCAGAGCGACGATCGTCGACCGGGATGGTGTGACGATTCGAGGGGTGTTCCGTACCCGCGTGGTGGCCTGGCCGGACGTGCAGGGCATCGAGATCGAGGGGACGCGCGGGGGATTGGACGACCAGCCGACGCAGGTGGTCGTGCTGTACGACTCGATGGGGCGGCGATACGACCTTCCCAATCTGAACGATGTCGAGACGACGAACCCGAGCCGTGAGGTGCACGCCATCCGGGACGTGTGGGTGCGGCGGCGAGGCGGGCACTGGGTTCCCGTCGCCGAGGTGGTGGCCAGGATCGCGGGTGACCGTCGGGACACGCGGTAGGTGTGAGCCGATCCGTCGGTGGTGACGGGGCCGACTCGGATGCCACCGGGACGATGCAGGCAACACCCCGGTAGGGGCTTGGTGGTTCGGTTCCACTCGGGCGGCCTCGCCGGGCCCGGCATGGGGGGCGCCGCGGCCGCGAGGCAGGTGCTCGCGGTCCGCGGCGTGCGGTCGTCAGGCGTCGCGCATCCAGTGGCCGTCCGTGGCCCAGCCGACGAAGCGTCGGACGTTCGGTACCGCCGGGTCGTCCAGGCTGCCGCCCGTGAACACATGGCGCAGGCCCGCCAGTACCGGTGCCAGGCGGCGCGCCGTGTGCTCCGGCCGCCGGGCCGTCTCCTGCGCCATCCACGCGATCACCGCGAACTGGTCCTCCACCCCGCACAGGGACAGGAAGAACAGCGTCTGCCGCCATGCGTACGCGGCGTCCTTGACCGTGCCGAGCGTGCGCGTGTTCCCGGCGATCTGCTGCACCAGCCGGCACACCGTGCGGTACGCGCCCCGTGCCGGCTCCGCCCAGCCCTCGGCCGGCTCCACTCCGATGGGGTGCACCAGCGCGGCGAGGTTGTGCGTGGTGAGGATCTGCGCCTGCTCGATGACCGTCCCGTTCGCGGCGATCGACCAGCGGTTGCGGGGGTCGGTGCCGGCCCGCTCCCGGCACAGCGCGGCGAAGTCGGCCGAGGTGTTCGCGGCGAGCCCGCGCTTGCGCTTGACGTCGTCGATCCCCCGAATCATGGCGTAGTCGATGTCGTAGTACCGCGCGTACAGCGACCCTTCGAGCAGTTCCGCGGCGCTCTGCGCGGCGCGCAGGAACTTCGCGGAGAACGTGCCCATGAAGATGTCCGCCGCGAGTTCCTCGGTGAACACCGCCCCGACCTTGGCCTGCCGCGCCAGCGAACCGAGCTCCTGGAGCAGCGGGTTCGGCACGATCGTGCCCGGGAAGGCGCGCACCGTCAGCGTGCCCAGCTCGACCAGCGCCTCGTGCGCGTTCCCCGCGGTGTCGGTCGACACCCGCCGGTAGGCGGACACCGCCTGCACCCACGGCAACTCCTCCAGCCGCACCTGGTGCTCCAGGTTGAGCAGCAGCAGCGACCGACGCTCGGCGAACGCCCCGTACTCCGCGGTCATCAGCGTGCGCAGTGCCGGGTCGTGGTACGCCAACGCGGTCGTCGCGGCGACCAGTTGCGGGACCAGCTCGGCCAACACCTCGGCCGACGGCACGATGCCGCGCTCGACCAGCGTCGCGACGGGCGCGCTGAGCGCCCGCTCGACCGGGTGACGCAGGCCGTCCGGAATCGGGCTGCCGGCGCGCACGCCGGTGCGGGCGGCTTCCTCGTCGGTCACCGGTACGAGCAGCCACGCGGTGTCGGGCAGGCCCGCGTCGTCGCGCAGGTTCGCCAACCGGGTGATCAGGACGCGCGCCAACTCGTGGAGCGTCGCGGTCGACGCGTCCGCGGCCTGACGGGCCCGCAGTTCGGTGTGCGTCGGCGAACCGGGCGCGCCGCGCTTGGCGACCATCGAGTCGACGGCGTGCCGGAGCAGGCCGGGACGGGCCGCCGCACGCGCACGCACGTCGGCGCGGGGTCCGGCGGCGCGGGCGGCGCGGGCGGCGCGGGCGGCCGAGATGCGAGTGCCGGCGCCGCGAACGTCACCGGCCGGCGGGTCGCCGAGTGCCTCGGCCAGGGCCGCCAGCAGGATCGCGGAGTTCTCCCTCGGGTTGCGGTGCTTGCCGCACAACGTGTGCCGCATCGCCAAACGCCGGTGGCGCTCCAGGAGTTCGCGGCCGCGCTCGGTCCAGCCCGCCGGTCGGACCGCGCCGAGCCGGCCGTCCTCGACGGTCTCCAGCCAGTGCGCGAGCAGCTGGTCGGCGAACGGGTTCCACACGGTCAGCGCCTCGTTCATCGCCTCGACCGCGGGCTTGGGCCGCCGCGCGCCGAGGGTGGTCCGCAACGAGCCCACGGACTCGCGGTGCACGGCGGAACCGTCGGGCACCACCGTGTCGGCGGCGCGCGGCAGGAAGCGGAGGCGGTCCGCGTACGGCGTGATCTCGTCGAGCAGCGTGAGCGCCGCGAAGCGGTCCCCGGCACGCAGCAGCCACGCGATGGTGAGCAGCGCGGCCTCCTCGGGCACCGCGACGTGATACCGGCCGCTGTCGAGCAGCGTGTGCAGCTCGGCCATGCCCGCGTCGGTGAGGAAGTACCGGAACAACGCGAGCCGATCGCCGGCCCGCAGTCCGGCGCGGGCGGCGGCCTCGGCCTCGTGCTGGGTCCACGGCCCGCCGGCCGCGGCGTCGCCGGTGGCGAACCCGCCGCGCACGACCTCCGGGGTGACCCACGCGGGAAGCCCACGCACGGGTGTGCGCGAGCCGATGGTCAACGAGCCGTCGGCCATGCCGCGAGCGACCTGCGTCCAGCGGTGCACGCGCTCTTCGGCGCGACGCCGGGTCGCCTCGCTCTCGTGGGACGTGGCGGTGTGGAAGGCCTTGGCCAACTGCCAATCCGCATAACCGGGGCTGGGGACGGGTCGCACGTGAATCTCGTTCATGCCGACGTGGCGGGCCCTGCCCCCGCGCCCTCCGGGTTGAGAGCCCGGTGCTCCACTGACTGAGCCACACGTCGTGGTCGGTGGGTCGGTGCGGTCCGCACGAGAGGAACCGCCCCGCTCCGTGCGGGTGTTCGGCCGGAACCCTCTCGGTCGAACCCCACGCCCGCCGCATTCCGATGTCGCCAACGTGGCGGGTTCCGCCCCCGCGCCCTCCGGGTCCCAAGCCCGGTGCTCCACTGGCTGAGCTACACGTTGTGGTGTGTCGGCGATGGGCTGCCGACCTGGGACGACACTAGGACGGAAGCCGCCACCGGGGCAACGGAGTTACCACACGGTGCGCAAGGGGCGCGACGTCGGCGCCGGCCGCCGGCGTCAGGCGACCAGAGTGGCGATGCCTCCGCCGAGCACGCCCATGACGACGATCAATGGGCTGCCCTTGAGGGCGGCGACCAGGTGGAACCGCAGGTCGCGGTATTCGCTCATGCCCTCGGTGCCGGGAAGGGTCAGCAGGCGAGGACGCAGGCCCGCGAAGACGATCCAGTCGAGAACGACCAGGTCCCAGACCGTCAGCGTGGTGAAGACCAGGGCCGCGCAGGTGGCGGCGGGCAGGAATCGCAGGCCGTCGTCCAGCGCGCCGTCCAGGCCGACCATTGCCGCGATCAGCAGGGGCAGGGCGCAGCAGGCCCAGATGAAGATGCCGACGAGTACCGCCACTCGGCGGCCTCGGCGGCTCTTGGGCCTGCCGTAGCGCGCTCGGATCGTGGGCGGATAGTCGTTCAACAGGAAGTCCCTGCTCATCGCCGCGCCGGCGAACACCGCGGCGGTGAACAGCACGCCGAGTGCGAGTCCGTAGCCCACGCCGTACCCAAGGACCGCCGACCACTGCACGCCAACCTCCCGAATGTTTCCCGACTTCCGTCGGGGTCACTCAACCCGGTCTCCACCCTTAAAGTCAACGAGCTGTGAAGTTCAAGGATCGCTACGATGCTGCCGTGACCACAGCAGACGGTGCCGAGGCGGTCGGCGCGGCGCGGCGCGAGCAGGCCGCCGGAAGCCGCAGGCGTCCGGAGTTCCGCAACGGGCGGCCCACCCTGACCAGGGAGCGAATCGCCCGGGCGGCCCTGGAGATCCTGGGCGAGGCGGGCCCGACGGACCTGACGATGCGGGCCGTCGGCGCCCGCCTGGGTGTGTCGCCGCGGGCCCTGTACAACTACGTGGCCGATCGGCGTGACCTGCTCCGCGAGATCGTCGACGTCTGTCGGCGGGACCGGCCGCAGCCCCGGTTGCACGTCGACCGTTGGCAGGAGAGCCTGCGGGCCTATTGCCGGGACCTGCGCGCCTGGTACCGCGCCCACCCGGGCATGTTGGCGCTCGCCCGCGCCGAGGACCTGACCTCGTTCGCGTCCGCCGACCTGTTGCGGCCCGACGACGTACTCGTGGGGTTC
>NZ_JBHZAV010000349.1:0-4778 GCF_042754445.1 Embleya sp. NPDC059213 | reverse complement strand
GGACCGGACACTGCCTGGAGGTGCTCACCGATCTGGCCCGGGTTCGCCTGCGGCACGGTCGCCCACAGCGGCCCGGCACGATGTCGGCCCGCGCGAACGGGGGTTCGGACGCCTCCCGGGACCCTTTCCGCGTCCCGCTGCCGCCGGGTCGGGCCGCGTGACCACCGCACGCGAGGCCGTCGCCGCCGCACGCGAGGCGGTCACCGCGCCGCGCGCGCTCGGACTCGCGCGCACCGGGCGGATCGCCGACACGCTCGCCTGCACCGCCTACCTGGTCGCCTCGCTGGTGCTGTATCGCGGTTTGTGGGCCGGTGGTCCGGCCGGGCGATACCTCGTGGACAGCGGTCAGGACCAGCACCAGTGGGAGTGGTTCTTCGCGGTGACCGCGCGCGCCGTGGCGCACGGCGAGAACCCGCTGACCACGACGCTGCAGAACCACCCCGACGGGGTGAACCTGATGGCGAACACCTCGATGCCGGGGCTGTCCATCCCGCTCGCGCCGATCACCTGGCTGTTCGGGCCGGCCGCGACCTGGGCGATCGTGCTCACCGGCGGGCTGGCCGCGACGGCCGCCGCCTGGTACTACCTGATCTCCCGTCACCTGGTCGTCTCGCGACCGGCCGCCGCCCTCGGCGGGGCCTTCTGCGCGTTCGCCCCGCCGATGGTCTCGCACGCCAACGCGCACCCCAACCTGGCCGTGCTGTTCGTGCTCCCGCTGATCATCGACCGGCTGATCCGCCTCGCCGCCGGCCTGCGTCCGATCCGCGACGGCATCCTGCTCGGCCTGTTGACCACGTATCAGATCTTCCTCGGCGAAGAGGCGCTGCTGCTGGCCTCGACCGGCATCGCGCTGTTCGCGCTGACCTACGCGTGTGTCGCGCCGGCCGCCGCCCGCGCCGCGCTGCGCCCGCTGGCTCGCGGACTCCCCATCGGCGTGGCACTGTGCGGGGTCCTGATCGCCTATCCGCTGTGGTGGCAGTTCACCGGCCCGCAGAGCTACACCAACCTGCTGCACGGCCCGGCCGGCAACGACCTCGCGGCGCTGACCGCGTACGCCGACCGATCGCTCGCCGGCGACATCGACGTGTCCGCACGGCTGTCGATGAACCGCACCGAGGAGAACGCGTTCTTCGGCTGGCCCCTGTTGATCCTGGCCGGCGCGATCGCCGCCGCGCTGTGGCGCCGGGCCCTGACCAAGGCCCTCGTGGGCGTGCTGGTCGGCGCCGCGCTGTGCTCGCTCGGCCCGGAGATCATCCTCGACGGCGAGCCCACCGGCATCTCCGGACCGTGGCGTTGGCTCGGGCAACTCCCGCTGTACGAATCGGTGTTGGAGAGCCGGTTCACCATGGTGTGCGTGCCCGTGCTGGGCATCCTGCTCGCGCTGGCCGCCCAGGCGGTGCGGGACGCGGGCGATCGGCGGTTGTGGTTGTTGTGGTGCGTCGCGGCGCTCCAGGCGCTGTTGCCGCTGCTGCCCCAGCCGCTGGCCTCCGCGCCGCGCGAGCCGACCCCGGCGTTCTTCGCGGACGGGACGTGGCGCCGCTTCACCGGCCCCGGCCGGGCCATCGTGGCCGTACCGCTGCCGGATCCCTCCGACGCCCGCGCGCTGGGCTGGCAGGTCGACGCGGGGCTGGGCTTCCCGCTCGCCGAGGGGTACTTCGTCGGTCCGTTCGGACCGGACCGACTCGGCGGCTACGGCGCGGTCACCCGACCCACCTCGCAACTCCTGCGCGAGGTACGCGACGGCGGCGCGGTGCCGGAGGTGACCGACGACGAACGGGCCCAGGCCCGCGCGGACCTCGCCTACTGGCGCGCGGACGTGGTGGTGCTCGGCCCGCACGCCAACCGGGAGGCACTGCGCGCGACCCTGGACCGCCTGCTCGGCCCGGGCGTACCGATCGACGGGGTGTGGTTGTGGGACGTGCGGGCAGGGGGTGCGGCCCGTGCCGGCTGAGCAGGCGGCCCCGTACCGTACCGAGGAGTTCACCGGGACGGACACGGGACCGGCGGGCACCCCGGCAGGTGTCGGGGCACACATGGAGGGTGGTCGGGTGCGGCGCGGCGACGAGCACGCGTATACCGAATACGTGACCGCCCGCCTGCCCGCCCTGCGCCGGGTCGCCCGCCTGCTCTGCGGAGATCCGCACCATGCCGACGACATCGTGCAGAACACCATCACCCGGTTGTACGTGCACTGGCGGCGCGCGGCCGCGGCGAACGACCTCGACCGGTACGTACACCGGATGCTGGTGCGCGCGTTCCTCAACGAGCGCCGCCTGGCCTGGGCCCGGGTGCGGCTGATCGGCGCACCGCAGGAGACTCCGGCGCTGCCGGCACTGCCCGGGCCCGACGTGGAGACCCGGGACGCGGTCCGGATCGCGCTGTCCCGGGTGCCGCCCAGGCAGCGGGCCGTGCTGGTGTTGCGCTTCCTGTGCGATCTGCCGGTCGCCGAGGTGGCCGAGATCCTCGGCTGCTCGCAGGGCACGGTGAAGAGCCAGACCGCGCAGGGACTCGCACGACTGCGCACACTGCTGGACGGGCCGGTCGTGGCCCGCTGGGAAGGGGAGTAGACCGGCCATGGACACCGACGAGCACGAGGGCGCCCGACTACTGGCCGGGCTGCGCGAAACGCCGCAGACCGCGCCCGACGAACCCGGCGTCAACGTGGCCCGCGCGATCCGGGAGGGCCGGCGCACGGTCCGGATCCGGCGCGCGCTCGCGGTGACGGGCGGCGCCGTCGCGGTGGCACTGGTGGTGCTGGTGACGGTGTTGATCGCCGCGCCGTTGCACAACGGTGCGACCGGTCCGGCCGCCGGCGGCACGTTCGACGTGCGGCAGCGGGCCTTCCAGGTGGGGTCGGCGGGCGGCTTCACGCCGGTGATCTACGAGACCGGCAAGTACCGCCAGCGGGTGATCCTGGGTCCGGAGAAGCCGGGTGGGGCGCCGGACGTGGCGGCCACCCGGGGGACGGTGACGATGTACGCGCCGGACCGGCTGCCAGGTGGCGAGGGCGGCCTGGGCGCGCCCGCCCCCTCGGTGAACGGGCACCCGGCCGCGTGGTTGACCGGACCGGCTCCGGTCGACGGCCGGATCGAACTGGCCTGGCAGTGGACGTCGGGCGGCTGGGGGGTCGCCTCGTTGGCCGGTCCCGCCGCCGACGCCGCCCGGGTGCACCGCGTCGCCGAGAGCGTGGCCACGGGCAGCCGCCGCCCGACCGGTGTGCCGGTGCAGTTGGACGAGGGCCTGCTGGCCCCCGGCGAACACCTGATCTCGCTGGTGGCCTCGGTCGGCGCGCAGGCCCAGGACGCGGTGTACGCGCTGCGCTTCGGCACGGTGGACCCGCCGAATCTCGACGGCACCGACCCGCCCTGGTTCGCCGTGGGCGTCGGCAAGGCACCGGCCGGCTTCGACGAGCGCCGGCCCGCACGGGTCACCCGCGCGGACGGGGCCTTCGTCGAATCGGACCCGCTCCTGGACAAGGCCCGGCTCACCGCGATCCTGGCGGGCATCCGGGCGGACGGGTATCCGTCGGCGGGCCCGACCGCGCCGACGAACATCCCGAGCACGGGCGATTCCCAGTCACCGCCCGCCTCCGCTCCGGAGAGCGAGGCGACGGCCACGGGACCGGCCACCACGATGGGCGCGGACCTCTCGACCGACGGCACCCCGAGCACGAGCAGCACGGGCCCGAGTTCGACCTCGCCCCCCACGGGTTCGGCGACGACCGCCGCCCGGTGAGCGCCGGGCCGGCGGACGGCGGCCGAGGCGCGTGCGGCGCGTACCACTCAGGTCGCACCCGGGAACCTCTCCCGCCCCCATCCGCCCCCTTCGCCGCCGCCCAGATCGTGGAAGTCCTCCTCCCAGCGGTTGCGCGTGTAGCGCCGGCCGACCGGGGTCTCCCACCACAGGAGGTCCTTCGCCAGGCGCACGTGGTCGAGGGTGATGCGCCGGCGGTGGAGTTCGGGCATCAGGGTGCTCAGCCGCGCGACGAGTTCGCTCGTGTCGGCCGCCTCGACGGCCGCGTCGAAACCGGTGCGCCCGCGCCGTTGTACGAGGGTGCCCTCGGGCGCGATCAGCAACGACAGGTCGCGGCAGGCCGCGCCGATCGAGGTGCCGTCCGGACGATGCGGCGACGTGGCGGTCCGTCCCTGGTGGATCAGGTACAGCCTGACCGCCTGCGTGACGGCCCGCGTCGCGCGCCGGCGTTCGAGCGTGTGCGGCAGGTGCACGGTGACCGCCTCCAGGGCCGAGGCGCAGCGTCCCGCGTCGTTGTCGGCAAAGCGCGCCGCCAAGGCCCGATCGCCGTGGACCCGGACCAGGAACACGTGCAACGCGTGCTCCCAGGGCGCCCAGTAGGCGGAGGCACGCTGGATCGACGGCGCCGTCATCGGGCGCACTCGGTCGGAAACGGCATGACGTGGTCCTCACTGCTGTCGTCGACGGACGGATGCACCGCGACATCGAACCCGGATCGATGCCACTCCGTCGTGAACATGACGAACCACGACCGCCTTTTGTGACCACGGGTCCTTCCCCGGACCCGGACACCCGCACCCCGGGACACGCCGCACCGCGACCGTCCACGAAGGTGCGACCCGCCGCCTAGAATGGGAGATATGACCGATTATGGGCGTCCGTTGGAGTTCGGTGTCTTTCCCACCCCGGACAGCTCACGGGTCGACGAGATCCTCGCGCTCGCGAGCATGGCCGAGCTGAGCAGGGCGCCGACCTGCTCGTCCATGTGCCCGGCCTCGTCCCGCTCCAGCTGGACGGCCCCGCGG
>NZ_JBHZAV010000348.1:0-4808 GCF_042754445.1 Embleya sp. NPDC059213 | reverse complement strand
GCCCACGCCCCCCCCCCCACCCCCCAGGGGTGTTGCCCGGCTCACTCCGGGACGGTGAGTGCTCCTCGGTAGGCGAACCCGGTCCGGTAGGCCCACACCACCGCCTGGGTGCGGTCGCGCACGTCCAGCTTGGCCAGCACGTGTTTGACGTGCGTCTTGACCGTCTCCACCGACAGGTGCAGGGTGCGGGCGATCTCGGTGTTCGACAGGCCCAGCGCCATCGCCCGCAACACGTCCGCCTCCCGCTCGGTGAGTCGGGCCGCTCGCGCGTGGTCCGGACCCACCCGCGCGGCGTGCGACGCGAACAGTCTGCGGGCCACCGCCGGCGACACCACCGCGTCGCCCGCCGCGACCGTACGAATCGCCGCGACCAGTTCCTCGGGCGTGGCCCGCTTGAGCAGGAATCCGTCCGCGCCGGCGGTGATCGCGTCGTCCACCACCTCGTCCAGGTCGAACGTGGTGAGTACCAGCACTCGCGGGCGATCGGGAACGGCCAGCAGATCCCGGGTCGCGGAGACCCCGTCGCGGACCGGCATCCGGATGTCCATCACCACCACGTCGGGGCGATGTTCGAGCGCGCCGCGCACCGCCTCGACCCCGTTCGCCGCCTCGCCCACGACTTCGATGCCCGGCTCGGCCCGGAGCAGCGCGGTCAACCCGCTGCGTACCAACGCGTCGTCGTCGACCAGCAGGACCCGGATCACGAGAGCGCCTCGGCCGGCAGCGTCGCCCGTACCCGAAAGCCCGCCTGGATCGGCCCCGCCTCCACCTCGCCACCGACCAGACGGGCCCGCTCGCGCATGTTGGCCAGGCCGCGTCCGGGCGGGCCGACCGGCAGATGTCGGCCCTGGTTGACGATCTCCAGCACCACCGTGCCGCCCGACCGGACCAGGTCCACCTCGATCCGACCGGTCTCGGTGTGTCGCAGCGCGTTGGTCAGCGCCTCCTGCACGATCCGGTGCAGCGCCCGGGCGACCCCCTCGCTCACCTCGACCTCCTCGGCGTTCAGCCGCAACTCCCGCCCCGCGGCCCGGACCCGTTCCACCAGGCCGGTCAGATCGGTGACCGGCTCGGCCGCGTGCAACACCCGTACCAGGCGGTCCAGTTCGCCGAGCGCCTCGCGGCCGACGCTCTCGATATTGCCCAACGCCTCGCGCACGAAGGACGGATCGTCGGCGAACACCCGCCGACCGACCCCCGCCTGCATCACCATCACGTTCACCGCGTGTCCGATCGCGTCGTGCAATTCGCGGGCCAGTTCGGTGCGTTCCTCGGCCCGCACCCGGGCGTGTTCGGCGATCGAGACGGCCCGTCGGCTGCGGGCCGCGTCGCCGGTGACGGTGGCCAGCAGGAAGCACACCGTCACGCCGAACACGTCCGCACCGCCGACCGGCGCACGATCGAGGAGGACGTATCCGGCCACCGCCGCCAATTCCAGCGTCGATCCGATGATCCGGGCGGTCGCACCCCGCAGCGAGAACAGGGTGAACAGCGATATCCAGGCCGGCCACTGGGTCACCGTGGTCGCGTAGCCCGCCGCCGCGTTGATCACCACGAAGGCCGAGGTGGCGAAGACCACCGCGATCGGCGCCACCCGGCGCCAGAGCAAGCACAGCGCGGACCCGACGGCGAGCCCGACACCCACCGCGTCCAACGCGTGGTACGGCGGACCGGCCGGCGCGAACAGGGTCACCGAGGCCGCCGCGACCACGAATCCCAGGGTCAGCCAGGCGTCGGAAATACGCATGCCCCATCCTGCACCGGCACCGGCCGCACCGGTCCACCTCCCCTCGGTGGAGGCGCGTCTCCCTCGCAGGAGGGAGGCGATTCCCCCCGCTGCGAGGGGTGACCCGAACACCCCGTGTTTTCTAGCGTTGCAGGCACGCAACACGGGACACGCGGTGCCGCACGCCCGGCGCGAGATCCACCGTGCAAGACGCACCGGCCGGATCCCACCGCGCGAAACCCACGGCACGCGACGCACGGCACGGGGCACACGGCGCGAGAGACACCCGCCCAAGACACACCGCACGACACACGCAACGCAGGACACCCACCGCAGGAGCGGAGCCGGCAGCCGGAAAACGCGGTGCCGGCCCGCGGGAAAGGACGCCCGGAGATGACAGTGGTGACACACGACCCGACCCGACGACGCACGGTCGGGGTCTGGTGGTTGGCCCTGAGCGCCCTGGCCATCGCGGTGTTCGCGCCGCTCCCCTATCTGACCAACACCCTGACCGAACTGGCCTCGGACGACGGTGATATCGCCGCGAACTACGCGGATCGCCCACTATGGGCCCGGGCCTTCCTCTACGCCCACATCGTCGCCGCCGGACTGGCCCTGCTGCTGTCCCCGGGCCAACTGTCCTCCCGGGTGCGGCGCCGATCGCCTCGGCTGCACCGGATCTGCGGTCGGGTGACGCTGGCCTGCATCCTGGTCGGCGGCGCGGCCGGCCTGGTACTCGCGCCGCTGAACCTGACCGGCGCGGTGGGCACGGCCGGCTTCGGCCTGCTCGCGGTGTCGTGGGTGGCCTGCGCCCTGATGGGCCTGCGGACCATCCGCCGCGGCGCGGTCGCCGAACACCGGCGTTGGATGCAGCGCGCCTTCGCGTTCACCTACGCGGCGGTGACCCTGCGCCTGTGGCTGGTGCTGCTGGTCCCGATAACCGACTTCGACCGCGCCTACAAAGTCGTCCCGTTCCTGTGCTGGGTGCCCAACCTGATCGTGGTCGAACTGCTGCTGCGCCGGCGCGGAGCACGCTCACCGGGCCCGGAGCGGTCCGCCCGCGAGGTCCCCGATCCGCAGGTGCACACCGGCTGACCGGCGGAATCCGGTCGAAGCCGGCCGAGCCGGACAACCCAAGATCATTCTGCCCGTCACGTGCGCGGTGGCCGGATGTCGCCTATTCGCCACCTACGGCCCATAGCGTCTGCGGCGGCATCCGCCGACGCCCCCGACCGGAGGAACGCACATGACGACCGAGGACCACTCGCACCGACCCGACGACCACCTCGCTCCGCGGTTGCCCGAGTGGGCGGACCCGGAGGTGGCCGAGGATCGGCTCGACGCGCAGGGCGTGTCCCGGCGTGGCCTGATCGGTCGAGCCGGCCTGTTCGGAGCCGGCTTCCTCGGCGCGTCGGCGCTCGGCGCGGTGGGTGCCGGTACGGCTGCCGCGGCCGAATCCGACGACGCGGTGCAGGCGAGTTCGCGACCGGGCCAGGACGGCCCGCCCGCCAAGTTCGTCTACCTGGTGGGCGACCACCACGTGCACACGGTCTACAGCCACGACGCGAAGTACGGCTTCGCGCAATCCGCGGCGCAGGGTCGGCAGTTCGGCCTGGACTGGATCGTCTACACCGAGCACGCCAATTTCGGCCACGCCAACGCCGGCGGCGCGGAGCGCGAGCACGCGGAGATCGTCAAGGCCCGCCAGGAGAACCCCCGGGTACTGATCTTCCAGGGCCTGGAGTGGTACGTCCCCGCCGCCGAGCACGCCACCGTGATGGTCGCGCCCGGCCGCAACGAGGTGGAGTTGCTGCGCCGATTCGAGCTGACCTTCGACGCCAAGCTCAACAAGTTCGACGTGGGCGCCCCCGGCGACCCGGTCACCGCCGCCAACGAGGCCAAGGCGGTGGAGGCGATCCGCTGGCTGGGTCAGCGCAAGCGCGAGGGCTTCGTCGAGGACGTCCTGGTACTGGCCAACCACCCCAGCCGGTTGGGCATCGTCTCGCCGCACGAACTGCGCGCCTGGCACGACGCGGACCCCTCGATCTTCCTCGGCTTCGAGGGCGCGCCCGGCTCGCAGGCCAACGCCGACCCGGCCTGGGTGAAGTTCCGCGAGGGCCAGTCGGGGCCGGGCACCTTCCAGCGCGGCGAGTACCAGAACGCCCCGTCAGCGCAGAGCTGGCCGCGGTACCCGGCCGAGACCTACCGCACGCACGGCGGCTTCGACTGGATGACCGCGACGGTCGGCGGCATGTGGGACGCACTGCTCGCCGAGGGCCGGATGTGGTCGGTCACCTCGAACTCGGACAACCACCGCACCATGTTCGACACCTACGCGGACGGCGCCTACCCGCCCGGCAAGGGCTTCGACGACCTGGGCTCCAAGCCGCTGCCCGTGGACACCGGGGTTCCGCAGCCCGGCAGCGACTTCTGGCCCGGTCAGTTCAGCCGCACCCACGTGGGTGTCGAACGGTTCGGCTACCGCGACGTGATGGCCGGGCTCCGGGCCGGGCGGGTGTGGGTGGACCACGGCCAGCTCCTGGACGGCCTGGACGTGTGGATGGTCGCCGACAACGGCCACACCGAACCGGTCACCCTGGGCGGCCGGTTGCCGTTGGCGGCCAATCGCGGCGCCACCCTCTACATCCGGGTCACCACCGCCAGTCGGCCCAACTACCACGGCGAGGTGCCCAAGCTCGCGCATGTGGACGTGATCACCGGCACGGTCACCGGCAAGTCCCGCGACGCGGACTCGTGGCAGGCCCCGGACACCCGGGTGAGCAAGCGCATCGACGTGTCCGGCCGCACCGGCACCTACACGCTGAAGGTGCAACTGCCGCGCCGGAACAAGCCGTACTACGTCCGGCTGCGGGGCAGCGACGGAAACCGGCACGGCGTGGGCCCGTTCGGCGCCGGCGTCGACCCGGCCGGCCCGATCCAGCACCCGAACAACGACGGCGACCCGTGGCGCGACATCTGGTTCTACAGCAACCCGATCTTCGTCGACGTCAAGGGCTCGCACTGGGGCAACTGACGCCCACCGCGTTGCGCGAACGAGGCCGGGCCGGGGCAATCAGCCCGC
>NZ_JBHZAV010000347.1:0-4815 GCF_042754445.1 Embleya sp. NPDC059213 | reverse complement strand
CAACAAAGGATATCTCGCGGCCGTCCGGCTCCGGGCGGTCCGTTCGGTCCAGGGCGTGCGCTATTCGGTGCTCGTCGTCTTTCGCCCGCCGCCCGCCTGGTCGTTGTCCTTGAGCGCGCCCCAACCGTGCCAGCGGTCGATCCGGACCCAGGCGCTGACGCGACCCCGGTCCCGCTGCGGGTAGTCGCCGCCCCCGTAGTGGCGGGCCAGCCGGTCGATGTCGGCCAGGTCCTTGTCGTCGCGGATCTCGTCGACGTGGCCGACCAGGCTCAGATGCGTGTACCAGTTCCCCTCGTCGAGCACGGTGAGGGACACCCGGGGATCGTTGCGGATGTGGGCGAGTCGCCGCCGTCCCTCGTCGAGGTTGAGCAACACGCGACCGTCCTCCTCCCACAGGTACCAGGTGGCCGTGGAGACGGGCTGCCCGTCGGCCCGGAGCGTCGTCACGACCGCGGGATTGGGTTTCCGCAACATCGCGATCGCCTCTTCGGGCAGCGGCGGCTTCGACATGTGTCCTCCTGGTCGGTGTCCGGCCGCGGTGTCTCGGCGGGTTCGCCGCACCGGACCGCACCGACGACACTACCCCCGGGCCGCGCCGCCACCCGGTTCGCCGCACGGGCCGAATCCGGTTGCCGACACCGGCGGTTCGAGGGTCGGGATCACCAGGCCCAGCCTTCGTGCCGGCCGATGCGGATGGCCGGCGGCATGGGCGCCTGGTCGAGTCCGTGCGGGTTCCCGGTCAGGCTGTGGGCGCATTCGCCGGGGCAGGCCAGGAGTTGGGCGATCGGGGTGCCGCCCGTGACGACGGCGTCCTGGGAGCAGCGCAGGTCGACGCCACACGCCGCGCAGGCCGGTCCGGCCCGCTGATCGCGCGTGGGCCCCCGGTTCCCGGGTCGCTCGGGCGCGGGGTGGCGGTGAGGCCGCTCACGCGGACCGGCCCTCCATCCGCGGTACGCCGAGCGCGCCTTCGCGTGCCCCGACCAGCCAGCGACGCAGCCAACGCAGTTCGCCGTCGTCCGGGCAGCGGCGCATGCCGTTGTGATCGCAGGCCAGGAAGCGGTCCAGCGAGCGGACGTGCACGACGCCCCGGTGCTCGATCCGGGTGGACAGCGTCATCGTGGACCGGCCCAGTTGCACGACCGTGGTGCCGATGCCCACCGGCTCGGCGAGCATCGGCAGCGGGACCGGGAACGCGGTGTTGCGCTGCACGGCCGTCCAGCCGACGTGCATCACCGCCTCGCCGGGCCGTCCCGCGGCGGTGAGTTCCACCTGCGCGTCCTCGATGTAGCGGATCAGCGAGAGGTTGTGGACGCGTCCGAAGCGGTCGAGATCCGAGACCCGGGTGTGCCGTTGGCTGCGAAACTCGGGCACCGGTACCGGGCGGGTGGCCCGGGTCGGCGAGTGCGTTGCCGCGGTGGTCATGGTCGTGTTCGTCCTTCGTGTTCCGTGCCGGGTACGACGGCCGCGTCTCCTCGCGCGCCGGCCGCACCGGCCGCGCACCGCCGGGTTGCGGCGGGTGCGGCGGGTGCGGCGACGGGACGCGCGAGGTGTCCCCGAGAAAGACGTGGCGCACGACATGCCAACGACTCGGTGTTCACTTGGTCACGAACGAACGGCCACGCAATCGCGTCGACCCGCCCGAGTCTCGCCCGGGGCGGTCGGGGCGAGGTCAGCGCTCGTCGGCCCGACGCGGCGTGGTCGGCAGGATGCCGCCACCGTCGATCTCGAAGGCGTAACCCCGGCCGAACCAAGGGGAGTTGGAGTCGATGAAGGTCACCACGTCGACCCGCTTGATCAACTCCGCCTCGGCCGCCGTCCATTCCGGGCAACCGGCGATGTCGGATTTACCCATCGCCTGGGCGGCGAGGCGCCGGTGCTCGGGGTTGTCGGTGGCACCGAGGTTGAGGCCCTCGGGCGGCTTGGGCCCGGAGAAGAACACGAGGTTCCGGTCGGGGGCGGGCACCGAGACCGGCGCCCAGGCGATGTCCCACTGACCGGCCATCAGGATGGAGACGTTGGTCGTCTGGGCGGTCCGGCTGGTGGTGACCTTCACGCCGAAGGAGTTCCACTGCCGGACGGCCAACTCGACGGCGGCGATCACCTGATTGCCCTGATAGCCGGGGTAGGGCATCGAGATGGACAGTTGTCGGCCGTTCTTGCTCCAGCGCCCACCGGACTTCTCCCACCCGGCGGCTCGCAGCGCCTCGGCGGCGCGGGCCGGATCGTGCGGCGGGAGGTTGGCGGTGACCGAGTCGGTGGGGCAGGGCGGTGCCATCGTGGTGCCGAACCGGGTCGCGGGCACGCCCTTGCCGCCGGTGGCCACCGCACCGATCTGCTTGAGGTCGAGCGCGGCGACCAGGGCCCAGCGCACCTCGGCGTCGGCGGTGACCCGACCGGGGGCCTCGTTGAACAGCAACATGCCGAACGGGTCCCGCTGGAGCTCGAACCCGACGCCGGCCGCGGTCAGCCGGGTACGATCCGCGCCGATGACCCGCGCGACGTCGAGCTGTCCACCCAGCAGCAGGTTGGTCCGGGTGGACTCGTCGCCGACGAACTTGAAGACCACCCGATCCGGCGAGGCGGCGTTGTCGGCCCCGTCCGGGCCCCAGACGTATCCGGGGCGCCTGGTGAAGGCGAAGTGGTCGCCCGGCACCACCTCGCTCAGCCGGTACGGACCGGTGCCGTTGGACCCCTGGTCCAACTTCTCCTGCGAGCGCATGCCCGAGGGGCACACCAGTTGCACGGTCCCGGCGCCGCGCGGCAGGAACGGGGTGGCCTCCGGGGCCTTCAGCGTCAGGGTGCCCGCGGCGTCGTCCGCGACGGCGGTGGCGCCGACCGGCACCATCGGGCCGGCCATCGGCGACTTGTTGGCCGGGTCGCCGATGTAGTTGTACTGCGCGGCGATCGCGGACGGGGTCAACGTGGTGCCGTGGTCGCACAACACGTCGCGCCTGAGGGTGAAGCTCGCCGTGGTCGCATCGGCGGTCCAGGTCCGGGCCACGCCGGAGGCGATCTGCCCGTCGGGTCGGATGTCGACCAGCGAGTCGTAGGCGAAGCGATTCATCATCACCGCGCTGGAGGCCGGCGCGGTCAGCGGGTTCATCGCGCCGGGGTCGCCGGCGACCCCGATGGTGACCGTGTTGCCGCCGGCACCGGCCCCGCCGTCGGTCCCCCGCACCCGGCGGCCGGCAGTCCCAGCGCGACGGCCGTCACGGCCCCTCGGGAGACGCGTGTCATCGCACGCCTCCCGGGCGACGGTCGGTACCGACGGGCCCGGTGCCGAGTGCGGCACCCGACTCGATGGCCACCACCCGTCGGCGGTGGTCGGGTGACGGGCAGGCGGGATCGGATCGTCCCAGCACGGGATACCTCCTTGGAAGGCGGCGCGTGCCGCGGAGAATGATCACGGAGGCAGGGCCGGACGGCCGTCGAATCGTCGTCGGCAACGAAGAACGGCCACCGATTCCGTACGCGTCGCCGACGCCGGGCCGGGGTGGGCGGCTGGGCGAACCGAGTTCGAGGTGGCTGCGGCCGGTCGGCTGGACAGGTATCCGGATATGGCTTCCACCCAGCGCTATCTCGCGGACCTGTCGGCCGAACTCGATGCCATGGTGGCCCTGTTGGGGCAACTGGTGAACTGCGAATCCCCGTCCGAGGATCTCTCGGCCCTGGACCGGTGCGCGGAGTTGCTGGCCGCGGTCGGGGCGGGGTTTCTCGGCCGCGAGCCCGAGCGGGTCGTCCTGGCCGGCATCACGAACCTGGTCTGGCGACCGCGGCCGAACGGGCCGTTGTTGCTCGGGCACTACGACACGGTGTGGCCGATGGGGACCCTCGCGGAGCTGCCCTTCTCGACGCACGAGGGTATTGCCCGCGGCCCGGGCGTGTTCGACATGAAGGCCGGCATCGTGCAGATGTTGTACGCGGCCCGGATCTCCGGCGCGCACGATCGGGTCGGGCTGTTGCTGACCGGCGACGAGGAGACCGGATCGCTGACCTCACGTGCCCTGGTCGAGGAACTCGCAGGCAAGGCCGGCGCGGTACTGGTGGGCGAACCCAGCGCGCCCGGCGGCGCGGTCAAGATCGCGCGCAAGGGCGTGGCCCGATTCCGGGTGGCGGTTCGGGGCCGCGCCGCGCACGCGGGCCTGGAGCCGGAACTGGGCGTGAACGCGACCGTGGAACTCGCCCACCAGGTACTCGCGATGTCGTCCGCGCAGCGCGCCGACCTGGGCACCACGGTCACCCCCACCGTCGCCACGTCCGGATCCACCGTCAACACCGTGCCCGAGACGGCCGCGTTCGACATCGACGTGCGCGGCTGGACCCGTGCCGAACTCGACCGCGTCACACGGCACATGCAGACCCTGCGGGCGGTACTGCCGGACGCCGAGCTGTCCGTGACCGGCGGCGTCAATCGGTACCCGCTCGAGGAAGCCATGTCCGCGGACCTGGTCGCCCACGCACGGGCCGCCGCCCGCGAACTCGGCCTCCCCGAACCGGAAGGCGTGCGCTCCGGCGGCGGCTCGGACGGCAACCTCACCGCCGCGATCGGCATCCCCACCCTCGACGGCATGGGCGCCGTCGGCGGCCACCCGCATGCCCGCGACGAGTTCGTGCAGATCGCCACCATGCCCGCCCGAACGGCCCTCCTGGCGGCGACACTCGACCGACTCGGCGGTGGGGCGTAGCTCACCCGGAGGGGGACGGCGTCTCGGGGTGTACCGCCGCGCCGGTCGGCCGGCCCCACGGGGGGGGGGGCGGGCCAGGCCGGGCGGGGCCGGGGGGGGGGGGCGGGTGGGGCGGGCCGGGCCCGGCCCG
>NZ_JBHZAV010000346.1:0-4915 GCF_042754445.1 Embleya sp. NPDC059213 | reverse complement strand
GCATGCGCCTCCCGCCGCCCACCCTTGGCGAGGGGTCTTCGGGGGTCAGCGGAAGACGCCGGTGTGGCCGAGCGAGTACCGGCCCGGCTGCGGATACACGCACAACCCGTGCGGGCCCACGCCGACCGGGATCCGGGCGAGCAGGTGCCCGTCGGTGGTGTCGATCGCGTATACCTCCGCGTCGTAGCGTCCGCTGAGCCACAACACCTTGCCGTCGGCGGAGACACCGCCCATGTCCGGGCTGCCGCCGCCGGGCAGGTGCCACTTGGCGGTCAGCGCGCCGGTGGCGAAGTCGAGTACCGAGATCGAGCCCTCGCCGCGGTTGGAGATGTACAGGCTCTTGGAGTCGCGGCTCGGGTACAGGCCGTGCGCGCCCTTGCCGGTGCGCAGTTTGGTCGGCTTGCCGAAGGTGTCGCCGTCGAGCACCCAGACGCCGTCGGACATCATGTCGGCGATGTACCAGGTCTTGCCGTCCGGGGAGATCTTGACGTCCTGCGGCATCGAGCCGGACAGCGGGATCTTCTGCTTGGCCAGCACCTTCATCTCGGCGGTGTCCACCTTGAGCAGCTCACCGGAGAACTCGCAGGAGACGATGAAGTACTTGCCGTCGGGCGAGAAGTCCGCGTGGTTGACCCCCGCGCACTCGCTGGGCACCGCCTTGACCACGGCCATCGTGTGCGCGTCGCGGAAGACCAACTGGCGGTCCATCGAGGCCATCACGACCGCGTACTTGCCGTCCGGCGTGAAGTAGAGGTTGTACGGGTCGTCCACCGGGACCGGCGTGCCGACCTTGCCGGTGGCCGGGTCCAGCGGGGTCAGCGTGTCGCCCAGGTCGTTGTTGACCCACAGGGTCTTCAGGTCCCAGGACGGCACCACGTGTTGTGGTTGGTGGCCGACCTTGATCGTCTCGATCACCTTGTAGGTGCTCGGGTCGATCACGCTGACCGTGTTCGACTCGGTGTTGGGCACGTACACCCGGGACGGGAAGTCCTTGACCACGTCCGAGAACATGCCGGGGCGGTCGGCGGCGTACAGATCGTGCGGGTCCAGTGGGGGCGGCATGCCCGGCAGCAGGTTCGCGGTTTCCGGCGCCGGAAGTGCGGCCGGGACGGGCGCGGGTTGCACGGGGGCGATCGAGGACGTGCTGGGGGAGGGCTTCGCCGTGCCGTCCGAGGAGGACGCGCACGCGGCGGACGCCACCAGGCAGCAGGCCACCAGGAACAGGGCGACCGGGCCGGGACGGCGACGGGTGGGGGAGGGATGAGTGGTCATCAGGTGACGAGCTCCGACATCGTGACCGCCCGCAGTCCGCGGGTCCGTAGGCCGTCGAGGATTGCGGGCAGCGCGGCTACGGTGCCCGGGTGTCCGAAGTGCAGGCTGACCACCGAGCCCGGCCGAACCCCGGTCAGCACGGTACGGCTGACGGCGGCGGCGCCGGGATCGGTGAAATCCAGGGAGTCCAGGTCGTAGCCCAGGCAGTGCGCGTATCCGGCGCGGCGGACCTGGGCGACGACGGTGGGCGTGCAGTCCTTGGCCTGTGAGGGCCGAAACCAGCGTCCGATCGAGCCGGTGAGGCGCTTGAGCCGGTCGGCGCAGTCGGTGATCTCGGCGTAGGTGCGATCGGCGGACATCGAGGAGATGTCGCCGTGATGCATGGTGTGGTTGCCCAGTTCGTGACCGCCGTCCAGGACCCGGCGCGCCATCTGCGGCTGTTCGTCGAGCCAGCTGCCCACCGCCAGGACCGTGCCGCGCGCGCCGGCCGCCTCCATCAGGCCCAGCATCGAGCCGGCGATCTCCGCACTGCCCTGACCGTGGAAGGTCAGCGCCACCTGGGGGCGATCACGGGGTCCGGAGGTGACCTGGAACGGCAGATCGGCGGGCAGCGGGGGCGGTTCGGGAACGGCGCCGACGGCCGGTGCCGAATCGGCGCCGACCGGCTTCGCCGTGGGTGCGGGCATGGACGCGTGCGGGGAATCCTCGCCACACGCGCTCGCGACCGCACCGACCGCACCCAGCGCGGCGGCCCGGGCGAGCTGCCGCAGCGCGCTGCGGCGATCCAGAGGCGTCACGCTGGCGACCTTACGCGCTGTGATCGTCCGGATGCGAAATGTGCACGTCGGATGGGGTACGTGTCGCGGTGTGGGGATGTGTCCCGGGCTCGGCGTGTCCCAGGGGTCGGCGCCTCGACTCAACCGGCCGTCGGCGGCACCGCCTCCGTGTACGCCCGCAGGATGGTCAGCGCCTCGACGGTCAGGCCCGGACGCGCCTCCGCCCGGACGGTCGGCGACCACTCGGCCCAGCGCAGCGGCCAACCGCCGTCGTCCTCCTGGGCGTCTGCCAGTGCACCCAGGCCCGCCCGCAGTTCGGCGTCGGAGAACCAGCCCCGGGCCAGGCTGTCCGGGCGCCGCGCGAAGTCGTGCGGCAGGTGATACTCGCCCTCGGCGTAGCCCGGGGCCAGCCGGGCCCGTTCCGGATGCGCCGGGTCGAGCAGCACGAGCCGCTGCTCCCGGACCAGTTCGCCCAGTCGTTCGGCCCGACGGCGGGCCCAGGGCCGATCGGGGAGAGCGTCGAGGAAGGTGACTGCCGCCTCCACCTCGTACGGGTGGGTGGTGTGCAACTCCTCGACGGCGGTACGGCAATACTCCGTCGCCCGGGTCAACCACGGATGCTCGACGCCGGCGTGCAGGAGCGGGCCGACGATCCAGCCGGTCGGGATCAGGCCCGCGACCGGCGGATCCGGGACCACCAGCCACGGCGGGTGCGGGTAGTCGCGCAGGCTCGCCAGCGCCGGCGGCACCCCGCCCGCCTCGGTCGTCACGCCCGCCAGCCAGTCGCACAGCCGAGCCGACTCGGGGCCGCGCAGCGCTTCGGTCTCCGCCAGGATCGGCATCGCGGTACGCAACGTCGCCGGTTGGGGCAGCGGCCCTCGCACGTCCGGCTCCAAGCCGTAGGCGTAGCCGCCGTCCGAGGTCCGGTACGCGTGCAGCGCGTCGAGCACACCGGCACGTTCGTCCGCGGTGGGCCCGGGCGCCCGAGCCGTCTCGACCGGTGTGCCGAACAGGTATGCGAAGCGCCGCTGTTCCAGGACCCGCCCCGACGTCCACAGGAACCGCTCGGCCCGCTCGACCATGTCCTTCGTGATCCACGTCATGCCCGGACGCTAACGGGCGGATCGTCGCGGATCTTGAACGAATCGGACATCGGGCGTGCCGGATCGGCGATTTCGTGGCCGTTGCGTGTCGGGACCTGGGCCCGCCGATGACGGTTGGTGGAATTTGCCCGCGCGGGGGTTGGCCCGCGCCCCGCCGGCCGGCCACGGTGGGCGGGTCAGGCTCGACGACGCTCTTCGGGGGATGCTCGTGTTCGCTCGTTCCGGTAGCCATGCTCTGCGCCGATCCGTAGTCGCCGGCTCCGCCGCACTCGCCGTCTCGGCCCTGTTGGCCGGCCCGATCCCGGCCGCGCACGCCGCCGAGTCGGAGCGATCGGCGGGCTCGCACGGCACGTTCGGGGTGCACCGGGACGGCCGCCCGGTGGTGGTCCCGTTCCGGACCGGGCGCGACGGCGAGGCTCTGGTGACGCTCACGGTCGCCGCGCCGGGCATCGACTGGGGCACCCCGGGCCGGGAGTCGGCGGTGTTGCAACTGAGCGTCGACGGCCGACCCGCGGGCGACGTGGTGGTCTTCGGGTCCACGCCCACCGAGCGCAGCTTCGCGCTCGGCGCGTTGCGCAAGGGACGGCACCGGCTGACCCTGGGCTACGCGGCCGACCGGTCCTCGGCGGCCGGCTCGGTGGTGCGGGTCTCGCGGCTGCGTACCGAGACCATCGGCACCGGGGAGCGCGAGCACGCCGTGGCCGCGAACGCGCCGGTCCTGTACGGGCGGAGCATCCCCGGCGTGCCCGGCGGCGCGACCGGCCCGTTCCAGAACGCGATCTCCGACACCCCGGTGCTGGCCTGGTACCAGGAGGCCCCGGCGGCGACCGCCGGCAACCGGGTGCTGACCTACACGATCGTGTGGAGCAACGAGGACGGCGGCACCTCGACGCCGGCGCTGATGGCCCGCTGGGGCCGCACCACCGACATAGAGTGGGCCTACCGCGTCGAGGTGGACGCACGAGGCAGGGCGGTGCCGGGCACGGCCTACTTCCAATCGCCCGACCACGGCACGAAGTTGTTCGCCGGGCGCTACGAGGACGGCCATCCGCTGCTCCAGACCTGCACGTTGAACAACAACCTGTGCGACGTCGTGGACAATCCGATGCGATTCGCGCCGGCGGCGGTCGAGCGGCTGGTCGACCCGAAGAAGACCGCGCGCGAGGAGATGGTGGACCGTCACCCGTGGGTGTACCCGGTGATGACCGCCGAGGTACGCCGCGAGGGCCGGGTCGTGGCCGATCCGCCGGCCGACACCACCACGCTGATCGCCGACCCGCAGGACTACCTGTACGCGGTGATCCGCAAGACCACCTCGGCGCCGCCGCCCGGCGCGGCGGGCTGGAACGGTGTCGCGCTCGGTGTGCGGATCAAGGGCGATCCGACGCTGTACCGCTCGGACCGCGCGCGGGTGGACTGGTCGTTGCAGCGTGACGACCCGGCGGCGACCACGGTCCGACTCCCGCACGGGACGCGGGCGTCGGACATCGTCGAGGTGGTCGCGATTCGTACCGTGGCCGGGGTCGACCCCGGTTCCACGATCACGGTGAACGGGGTCAACCGGGCGTTTCTGCTGGGCGCGGACGACCGACCGGGGCGGGCAGTGCCGGTCCGTCCGAAGTCGGTCACGCTGAGCGCGGCGGCGCCGGAGGCGGTGCTGTACCGCCGGTGAACCGGTTGGCATCGGGCACCGGCCGGGCTTGATGAGGTGTTCTCAAGCCGCGGTCGGGAGTCGGGCGCCGGGCGGGCCGAAGTCGGCTCGCC
>NZ_JBHZAV010000345.1:0-4964 GCF_042754445.1 Embleya sp. NPDC059213 | reverse complement strand
GCGCGGGGGCCGCCCCGGCCCCCCCGCCGGGGCCCCGTGGGGGGCGCGGGCGGGCGCGTGCCGGCGGGGGCCCCACCCCCCCCCCCGGCGCGGGGGCCCCCCCGGGGGGCCCCCCCCCCTTCCGGTTTTCCTCCGGGGCGCTACGGGCTTACTTGCCCGAGGCCGCGGCCTTGAGCTTCGAGCCCGCCGAAACCTTGACGCCGAAGCCGGCCGGGATGTCGATCGGGTCACCGGTCTGCGGGTTCCGCGCGGTGCGGGCAGCGCGGTGGGTGCGCTCGAAGGTGAGGAAGCCCGGGATCGAGACCTTCTCGTCACCCTTGGCGACGATCTCGCCGACGACGTCGGCGAGCGCGCTCAGTACGGCGTCCGCGTCCTTGCGGGTCACGTCGGCGCGCTCCGCGAGGGCGGCCACCAGCTCACTGCGGTTCATGTGTCACTCCCGTGTCTTGCTGACCTCCGCCGACGACCACGAACGTGGTCGCAAACGTGGTTCAGTCCAACTCGCTGTTCTTGCCCCGGGGACGAATCCTGCACTCATCCATGCCCGGAAGCTAATCAAGGACACGCGAAATCACTGGGAAAGCCCCGTGATTTCGCGGTTCCGGCAGATTACGGGGCCGTTCGGGGGCCCCTGCAACCGGGATCCGTACGGACAGTACGACGATCATCCCGCAGGGTTCCGACGCTCATCCCGCAGGGTTCTGCCGCTCCGCCAACACCGCGTCCCGCACCGCCGCCGCCACCACGGCGGACACCTCCGGGTGGAAAACGCTCGGAATGATGTAGTTCGGGTTCACTTCGTCGTCGGTGACCACCGACGCCAGCGCCCGCGCGGCGGCGAGCAGCATGTCGTTGGTGATGTGCCGGCTCTGCGCGTCCACCAGACCTCGGAAGACACCCGGGAAGACGAGCACGTTGTTGATCTGGTTCGGGAAGTCGCTGCGGCCGGTGGCGACCACCGCGGCGTGCTCCAGGGCCGCCGCCGGGTCCACCTCGGGATCCGGGTTGGCCAGCGCGAACACGATCGAGTCCGGGGCCATCGCGGCGATGTCGGAGCCGGCGAGTACGTTCGGCGCCGACACGCCGATGAACACGTCCGCGCCGACCACGGCCTCCTTGAGGGTGCCGCTGAGGGCCTGCTCGTTGGTGTGCTCGGCGATCCAGCGCAGGTCCTCGCCCATGTCCGTACGACCCGTGTGCACCACGCCGTGTACGTCCGCGACCACCACGTGGCCGGCGCCCGCGGACAGCAGAAGTTTGAGGATCGCCGTGCCCGCCGCGCCCGCGCCGGACATGACGATGCGCACATTCTCGATCTTCTTGCCGACCACCCGCAGGGCGTTGGTGAGCGCCGCCAGCACCACGATCGCGGTGCCGTGCTGGTCGTCGTGGAAGACCGGGATGTCCAGCGTCTCGCGCAGCCGACGCTCGATCTCGAAGCAGCGCGGCGCGGAGATGTCCTCCAGGTTGATCCCGGCGAAGCCCGGCGCCATCACCTGTACCGCCCGGACGATCTCGTCCGGGTCCTGGGTGTCCAGGCAGATCGGCCAGGCGTCGATCCCGGCGAACCGCTTGAACAGGGCCGCCTTGCCCTCCATCACCGGCAGCGCGGCCTTGGGGCCGATGTTGCCCAGGCCCAGCACCGCGGAGCCGTCGGTGACCACCGCGACGGTGTTGCGCTTGATGGTCAGCCGGCGCGCGTCGTCCGGGTTCTCCGCGATGGCCAGACACACCCGGGCCACACCCGGGGTGTAGATCATCGAGAGGTCGTCACGGTTGCGGATCGGATGCTTGGACTGCATCTCGATCTTGCCGCCGAGGTGCATCAGGAAGGTTCGGTCCGAGACCTTGCCGAGGGTGACCCCCTCGATCTGCCGGATCGCCTCGACGAGCCGGTCCGCGTGGTCGGTCGAGGTCGCGGCGATCGTGACGTCGATCCGCAGGCGCTCGTGGCCGGACGCGGTGACGTCGAGCGCGGTGATCGACCCCCCGGCGGATTCGACCGTATTGGTGAGCCGGCTGACCGATCGGCCCCCCGCGGGGACCTCCAGCCGAGCCGTGATCGAGTACGAGGCGCTGGGCGCTGCGGGCATGAACTCTTTCTCCTCCGATCGCTGCGACACCCGTTTCCCACGGCGTCGCATCGCTCCCGATGGTCTCACTTCGTGGACACGGACGGGGCCGCGGGCCGCGCCGCGGCCCCGCTCTACCCGGAGCCGACGGCTCCGCAAACTGTGATCCTCCTCCTTCGCCGATCATTCCGGCGCCGCCGGACGGTCGGCTACGCTGGTCGACGACACCGGCTCGATCCAAGCCCCCGGGCCCAACCATTAGTCCCTACGAGGGACCACTTGCCGAGAGGCGAGCATTGGCGGGTCGGTGTCCTCGACTTCGCGAACCGGCGGCCCCCAGGGCCGCCGGTTCGTCGCTTTCGGGAACGCACGCCTCTTCCGGGATGCACGGTCTCCCGGAGCACACAGCTTTCCCGGAACGCAAAAAGACCCGGTGTGCAGGCACACCGGGTCTTTTCGTCAACAGGGGTGGAGGTGGCGGGAATTGAACCCGCGTCCTACGGTGCAGAACCAGAGCTTCTCCGAGCGCAGTCCACAACGATTTTCTCGGCCCCGGTGTTCACGTGGACAAGACACCGACGGGCCCAGTTACTGTTTTTTGTCCCGTACCACCCCGTAACCGGGTCGTACGGTGGAGTCCCCTAGATTATGCCAGGGTCCGGAGCGGGGACGCATCCGGTCTGACACCTTCGGATACTCGCTTAGGCAGCGAGGGCGAAGGAATCGCGCTTGGTATCGGCGATTATTTGTTTGCGACAGGTGGTTAACGAGATCATTGTCGCTTCCTCGGCTCGCTTCCTCTGCTTCGACAGCCGCAGTCGAAACCGATCACCCCCTATTGAGTTGTCAAGCAACCACCGAGGCTCCGAGGAACCCTGGTGCCCTGCCCGACGGCCCGACCCGCCACACCTGCTCGGCCCGAACCACGCACATCGTACGGTCCAACGTCGGACCGGTCCACTTCATTCCCGGCGGGTCACGCTCGGCGGCCGCGCACGTACTTCGACATCACGCGCTCCGTCTCGCGCCGGTCCTGCTGCTCGCGCAGGGTCTGTCGTTTGTCGTAGTTCTTCTTGCCCTTGGCCAGCGCCAGTTCGAGTTTGGCCCGACCGTCCTTGAAGTACAGGCTGAGCGGCACCAGGGTGTGACCCGTTTCCTGGGTCTCCTGGATCAGCTTCTCGATCTCGTGCCGGTGCAACAGCAGCTTGCGTTTGCGCCGCGCCGTGTGATTGGTCCACGTGCCCTGCGAGTACTCCGAGATGTGCACGTTGTGCAGCCACACCTCGCCGCCGTCGATGCTGGCGTAGCCGTCCACCAGGGACGCCTTGCCGGCCCGCAACGACTTGACCTCGGTGCCGGTCAGGACGAGGCCGACTTCGAGGGTGTCCTCGATGAGGTAGTCGTGCCGCGCCTTCTTGTTCTGCGCGATGAGCTTGCGCCCGGTCTCTTTCGCCATGATCCCTGCATTCTCGCGCATCGCCGCAAGCTCATTACCCGCCCGGCCCCACGCCGTTCACAACCACAGTGCCGGGTCGACGAAGTCGCCGTCCACGAGCACCTCGAAATGCAGGTGTGCGCCGGTGGACCAGCCGGTGTTGCCCGATCGGCCGACCTGATCGCCGCGCGGGATCCGCTGCCCCTCGCGCACGGTGATCCGGGACAGGTGGTTGTAGGTCGTGGTCAGCGCGACCCCGCCGACCCGCCCGTGCGAGAGCACCACGCGGTAGCCGTACGCCGCGTTGTAGCCGGTCTGCACGACCGTGCCCGCGCGGGCGGCGGTCACCGAGGTGTCCTCGGGGACGGCGAAGTCGGTGCCGGTGTGCAGCTTCGTGTACTCCAGGATCGGGTGGTAACGCATCCCGAAGTCCGAGCTGACCGGGCCGCGCACCGGGTGGGACAGCGCGCCGCCCTGCATCGAGGACGCGGCCGGTCGACCGCTCGCGGCGGCCGGCGCGTTGCTCCGGTTCACCAGCTCGGTCAGCCGCTTCTGCTCGGCCCGGATCGCCTCGTAGCGCTGCTGGTCGGCCGCCTTCTCCTCACGCGCGGTGACCAGCGCCGCCTCGCGTTGCGCCGCCAGCGCGGTCACCCTGGCCGCCGCGTCGTTCGCGGCCTTCTCCAGCGCGACCACCTCGACCAGTTGTCGCCCGGCCTCCGCGTGCCGGACCCGGGCCTCCTCCCGCCGGCGCTCCAGCTCGGCCCGCCGCAGGTCGATCGCGTCGCGGGTGCGCTCCAGCCGCGCGATCGTCTCGTGGTCCGCCTGGAGCATCTGCCGGTATCCCTGGAGATTGCTCAGCAGCTCCGCCGGGGTCTGCGCGCGCAGGATCATCGACAACTGCGCCATTGCGCCGTTGCGGTACGCCCGACCCACCAGCCGCGTGACGTCCTCGCGCACCGCCTGGGTCGCCGCCGCCACATCGCGCAGCTCGGCCTCGGCGGTGGCCACCGCGGCCCGGGCCAGTTCCACGCCGTGCGCCAGTTCGGCGCTGCGGGCCTGCGCCCGGGCCACCCGCGCCCGGGCCTGGTCCAGGGCCGCCCGGGCACCCGGCCCGGCCGCCTCGGCCTCCGCGTACGCGGTCTCCGCGGTGGCCAGGCGGGCCAGCGACGCGTCCAGGTCGGCCCGCATGTCCTTGGCCGCGACGTCGGCACGCTGCTTTCGCACGTGCGCGTCGCCGTCGTCGCCGTCGGCGTACGCGGGCACGAAACCCACCGCAGCGGCCGTGATCACCACGAGCACCGACAATCCGAGTCGCCTCGTCCGAATTCCTCCCATGATCACAAGAAACGCGCAATCGTCGATGATTGCCACGACCCACACCGGTATGGAAGTAATACGAACCCATCCGGTCGCATACAGACGTTCGAAGGCCCTGTTACGCCGCGGGGGAACAGGGC
>NZ_JBHZAV010000344.1:0-4970 GCF_042754445.1 Embleya sp. NPDC059213 | reverse complement strand
TGAAGGTGTCCGCGGACCCGACGCGCTCGCCACCGATCCAGTGCCGGGTGTCGACGGTGACGCCCGCAACGGTGACCTCGGTCATGGAAAAGCCTCCAAGTCGTTTGACCCCAAACAATTTAGCGAGCCACGATCGGGACGGTCAAGGGGCATCGGGACGGCCGGGGTGCCGAGGCGGGCCAAGGGCCGCCCCCACACCCGCTCCGCATTCCCGACGGCCGACTTCCGTTGTATCGTTTGCCCCCAAACAATCTCGTCGGCGAAAGCGGGCACCATGGCGCGGCTCTCCCATCAGGACTGGCTGGACCGGGCGGCGAAGCTGCGTCCGGTGACCGTGCATCACATCGACGGCGCGGACCACGCCGGCGACGGCGACACGTTCACCGTGATCGCACCGCGCGACGGGACACCGCTCGCCGAGCCCGCCCGGGCCGGACCACGCGAGGTGGACCTGGCCGTGGCCGCCGCCCGCCGCGCCTTCGACACCGGGGCCTGGCCCCGACTCGCCCCCGCCGAACGCGGTCGCGCGCTGATCCGGTTCGCGGACACGATCGAGGCGCACCGCGAGGAACTCGCGCTGACCATCGCCCTGGAGATGGGCAAGCCGGTCACCGAGGCGTACGACATCGAACTGCGCGCGGTCGCCGCGTGCTTCCGCTGGTACGGCGAGGTCGCCGACAAGTTGATCGACGAGGCACCGCAGACCGCCGCGGACGCGCTCGCGCTGGTCACCCGCGAGCCGGTGGGCGTCGTCGCCGCGGTCGTCCCGTGGAACTTCCCGCTCACCATGGCCGCCTGGAAGGTCGCCCCGGCGCTCGCGGCCGGTTGCACCGTGGTCCTCAAACCGGCCGAGCAGTCGCCGCTGTCCGCACTGCGACTGGGCCGGCTCGGCGCCGAGTCCGGTCTGCCGCCGGGCGTGTTCAACGTGGTCGCCGGCGAGGGCCCCACCACGGGGCGCGCGCTCGGCCTGCATCCGGACGTCGACGTGCTCGCGTTCACCGGCTCGACCGCGGTCGGCCGACACTTCCTGCGCTATGCGGCCGACTCCAACCTCAAGCGGGTCTGGCTCGAACTGGGCGGCAAGTCGCCCAACATCGTGCTCCCCGACGCCGACCCGATGGCCGCGGCGGCGAGTGCGGCTTGGGGCGTGTTCTTCAACCAGGGCGAGATGTGCACCGCGCCCTCCCGGTTGCTCGTGCACTCCTCGATCGCGGACCGGGTGACCGACGCGGTGGTCGAGCGGGCCCGCGCGCTGCGGATCGGCGACCCGCTCGACCCGGCCACCACGATGGGCGCGCTGGTGAGCGCGGCGCACCTGGCCCGGGTGCGCGAGCACATCGCCCGGGCGCACGCGGCCGGCGCCCGGCTGCGCACCGGCGGGGAACGGGTCGATCGGCTCGGCCACTTCCTGGAGCCGACGGTGTTCGACCGGGTGACCCCGGAGATGGCGCTGGCGCGCGAGGAGGTCTTCGGCCCGGTGCTCGCGGTACTGACCTTCGACACCGAGGACGAGGCGATCCGACTCGCGAACGCCACCGAGTACGGCCTCGCGGCGGGCGTGTGGACCACGAACCTGTCCGCCGCGCACCGGATCTCCCGGGCGGTGCGGGCGGGCACGGTCTGGGTCAACTGCTACGAGGAGGGCGGCCTGAACGTGCCCTTCGGCGGGATGAAGCAGTCCGGCCACGGGCGGGACAAGTCGCTGCACGCGTTGGAGAAGTACACCGACCCGAAGACCGTCTGGATACGACTGTGAGCCGAAGCTCCCGCCTGCCCGCCCCGTCTTCCGGGCGGGCCGCACCGGCCGGCCGCTCGACACGCCGCACGACCCGCCTCACCAGGCCCGCCTCACGAGACCCGCGGAGACCGCAGTGACCCGTCCGCTGATCGCCCTGCCGTGCCGGTTCGCGGCCACCACGTCCGCACTGCGCTACGCCGCCGAGGTGACCGCCCTGGCCCTGGCCGAGGCGGTCTACGCGGCAGGCGGCGAGCCGTTCATGATGCACCCGGCCGAGCCCGCCGGCGCCGCGTCCCGACTCGCCCGCGCGGACGCCCTGTTGTTGCCCGGCGGCGGCGATCTGGCACCGAGCAGCTACGGCGCGGACACGGTGCACGAGCGGGTGTACGACGTCGACATCGCGCAGGACGCCTTCGACCTGGCCGCCGCCCGACACGCGCTCGCGGTCGGGCTGCCGACCCTGGCCGTCTGCCGCGGCCTGCAAGTGGTCAACGTCGCGCTCGGCGGCACCCTCACCCAGGACATGCCGGCCCACCATCGCCACGTGGTGCACCGGGTGACGCTGGCCCCCGACTCGGCCGTCGCCCGCGCCGCCGGTGCCACCGAACTCGACGCGTCCTGCTACCACCACCAGTGCGTCGACCGGCCGGCCCCCGGCCTGCGGATCACCGGCACCGCCTCCGACGGCACCGTCGAGGCCCTCGAACCGGTCGCCGCCGGCGGCTGGTTCGTCGCGGTCCAATGGCACCCCGAGGACACCGCGCACACCGACCCCGCGCAGCAGGCCCTCTTCGACACTCTCACCGACCAGGCCCGCCGGCACGCACACACCCCACTCGTGCGGACCCCATAGCGCCGAACGACGCCGAACAACACCGTGCAGCACCGGCGAACGACAGCGATCGGCCCCGCCCGGGGCTCACCCCTTCGCGCGCCGCCCGCCGCGCCGGGGCTTCGGCGCGCCGCCGGCCAGCAGGTCCTGGCGGCGTTCCTCGCCCTTGGCCTCCAGCCGGGCGACGATGCGGCGCAACGAGTCGGCCAGCGTGAGGCATTCGTCGGCGCTCAGGTCGTCGGTGACGAACGCCTCCTCGGCGTTGAACGCCGGGAAGACCCGGTCCATCAGTTCCGTGCCGGCCGGCGTCAACGAGAGCAGCACGAGCCGGCCGTCGGTGGCGTGCGCGGTGCGGGTGAGCAGGCCGCGCGACTCCAGGGTGCGGGCCACACCGGTGAGGGTGCCCTTGGAGATGCCCGCCTCCTCGGCGACGTGCCGAGTCTCGCTCTCGCCCCAGATCCACACCTCCCACAACACGGTGAACGCGGTCCAGGTGAGTTCGGCGTCGCGCAGCACCGAGTTCTCCAGGTGCTGGCGCACCGCGGCGGCGGCGCGGTAGATGTTCGACACCGCGGCCATCTGCTCGCGCCGCAGCGGGATGTCGCCCAGTCGTGCCTGGACGGCCTTCTCCGTTTCGGTGATGGACCGCTTGCCGACCACGTGCTCCGCCTTCTTCGTCGTTCGCGTCCGAGCGGTGGCCCGATACGCCTTGCGCACCCCGAAATCTAGCCCTTGTGGCGACCTGTTTGCATCCGTACGATCAGCGGCACCCGCAGATCGTACGGACCCAAACGAATGGGTCCCGTCCCTCGGAGGCGCCGGGAATGGCAACCAGACAAGCGTCGACGAACGGCACCACCGGCCCCGAATCCGCCCCCTCGCGCGGTTCACTCGGCGTCGCGCACATCGTCTTCTTCGTGGTGGCGGCCTCGGCCCCGCTCACCGTCGCCGCGGGCGGCATCCCGCAGAGCCTCGCGGTCACCGGCACCTCCGGCATCCCCGCGCTCTACCTCGTCCTGGCCGCGCTGCTCGCGGTGTTCAGCGTCGGCTATGCCGCGATGAGCAGGCGGATCACCGGCGCGGGCGCGTTCTACGCCTACGTCGCCCAGGGCCTGGGCCGAGTGGCCGGCCTGGGCGCCGCGTTCGTCGCGCTGATCTCCTACAACGCGATGCAGATCGGCATCTACGGGCTGTTCGGCTTCACCACCGCCGACTTCCTGGACGCCAAGCTCGGCCTGCGGGTGGACTGGTGGGTGGTGGTCCTGGTCGGCATCGTGCTCGTGGGCGTGCTGGGCTATCTGCGGATCGACCTCAACGCGCGGGTGTTGGCCGCGCTGCTGATCGCCGAGACGGTGACCGTACTGATCTTCGACATCGGCGCGTTCGGCCAGGCCCCCGACGGCATTTCGTTGCACCCGTTCTCCTGGGACGCGCTGACCTCGGGCTCGATGGGCGCGGCGTTCTGTTTCGTGATGGCCTCCTTCACCGGCTTCGAGTCGGCCGCGATCTACGGCGAGGAGTGCGCGGACCCCAAGCGCACCGTGGCCCGCGCGACCTACGTCTCGGTCGGCGTGATCGGCGTGTTGTACGCGGTCACCGCGTGGGCGCTGATGAGCGGTGCCGGTACCGACCGGGCGGTCGAGGCGGCGACCGAGCACGGGCCGAACCTGATCTTCGTGCTGGGCGGCGACCAGATCGGCTCCGGCTTCGCCGACCTGGCCCAGGTGTTCCTGATCACCAGCCTGTTCGCGGCGCTGCTGTCCTTCCACAACGCGGTCGCGCGCTACTTCTTCGCCCTCGGCCGCGAGGGTGTGTTGCCCACCGCGCTGGGTCGCACCCACCCGCGCACCGACTCGCCGCACCTCGGTTCGGCCACCCAGACCGCGCTCGCCGCGGCCGTGGTGATCGCCTTCGCGGCGCTCGATCGCGACCCGATGGCGACCCTGTTCAACTGGTTCACCAACCTGGGCGCGCTGGGCGTGTTGCTGTTGCTCGTGCTGACCTCGCTCGCGGTGGTGGTGTTCTTCCTCCGGCGCGGCGCGGACGGCGAGAACGCCTGGAGCCGGCTGATCGCGCCGGCCGCGTCGGCGATACTGCTCGCGGCCGTGTTCGTCGCCGCCCTGGACAACTTCGGCGTGTTGCTCGGCGTGGACTCCGGCTCCGCGTTGCGCTGGGTGTTGCCCACGCTGGTGCTGGGCGCGGGCGTGGTGGGCGCGCTGTTCGCGCTGTTCCTGCGGGCGACCCGGCCGGGTGTGTACGCGGGCATCGGACGCGGCCGGAGCTGACCGACCCGCAACCGCGGGGGGGGGGCCCCCCCCCCCCCGGGGGGGGGGCCCCCCCGGGGGGGCACGCGCACGCCCAACCCCACCCGGGCCGCCCCCGCCACCCGGGGCAAGACAC
>NZ_JBHZAV010000343.1:0-4982 GCF_042754445.1 Embleya sp. NPDC059213 | reverse complement strand
CGCCGGACCCATGAGAGACCGGCGGCGGGCCGGTCACCCCCGGCGGTGACGCCCAACGGCCGTCGTGGCGGCCCCACTCAGGTGACGCGATGGCCGAACTCGGCTGACAGCGCGTCGAGTTCGGGAGCGCCGAACTCGTCTGCCAGGGCCTGGAAGGCGACCACCTTGTCGTCCCCGAAGCGCCGAATCTTCGCGGCGAACGTGTCCGGGCGCAGGAAACGCGGCGGGTTGGACTTGCTGTGGAACTTGTCCGCGTACATCACCAGACGTTCCTCGACCGACTCGGCGAGATAGTCGTCCACCGGGATCGGCAACTGCCGGCTCAGCACGTCGTCCCGGGTCAGCCCGACACCGGTGTGACACGAGCAGAACCGGTGCAGCGACTCGGGCAGGCCCTCCTTGCGCAGGATCTCCACGCCGAGCAGTCCGTGCCGTACGTAGTTGGCGCCGTCCAGTCGGCCGTCCTCGTCGTAGAGCCGGTAGACCCCGATGTCGTGCAGCAGGCACCCGGCCCGGACCAGGTCCCGGTCCACGCCGGCGCCGGCGGGTCCGTCGAGCAACTGCTCGGCGATCCGCCAGACGATCCCGCAATGGGTGTGCACCTTTTCGAAGGCCGCTCGGGTCGGCGCGTACGCCCGGTGCAGTGCGGTGATCTCGGCGACCGTCGGAACGTGTGACATCCGGGGAGCTTAGCCGAGGGACCGTCTGGTTTGTCCGGATGGGCGGCGGATCAGCGTGGCGGGCGGCTTCGGCGATCGCCGGGCGCGGGTGGGACCGACGCCGTTGTGGCGCGGTGGGAAAGGTCCGGGAATGCGTGCTGTGCGCGCGTGAACGGGCCTTCACGCAGCGCGAGTTCGATGTCGGAGCGCCCCGACGGGTACCCTCGTGGTTGCCTGATGTTCGCCCGGTCGATCCTGCGGGGGCATCACGGGATCAGGCACCGTGGAGGGGCGACGGCCGGCGACGTGCCGGTGCCGGGCCGGCAGTGTCTGCCGATGGGGCGGACGCCGGCGGGTGCGGCATCGAGGGTCGGACGGGTCCGTCCGCGACCGACGGCCATCCCAGCGAACCAGGACACGCGATGACCCCGACCACGCTCGCAGGGCCCGCTCCCGCCGGGCGCACCGACCACCACACGTTCATCGCGATCGAGGGGCCGCCCGGCGCGGGTGGCGCCGCGCTCGCCGACACCCTCGGCACCGCGCTCGGCTGCACGCCGATCGCCGGGCGTGCCGAATCGATCCGCCTCGACGTCCGCGCCGGATACGGCCTCGGTCTGGCCGGGCTGCTCCGGGCCGACGAGCTGGTCAAACGACAGCGCTCGGCCGGGCCGGTGATCGTGCACACGTGGGCGGCCGGCGTCGCCGCCGACGGCGCGGTGATCTACCGGGCCGACGGAAGCAGGCTCAGCGCCCAGGTCGCCGAATACCGGGCCGTGCTGGAGGAGCCGACCGTCACGGTGCACCTGACCGCGTCGGCCCGCACACTGCGCGACCGACTGTCCGCGCAGCAGGTGCTCTCCGCCGACGACCGGGGCTGGCTGACCCGCCGCGGCGCGCTGGAGCGCATCGCCGAGGCCCATGTCGCGCTCGCGCTCGAAGCCGACCCGCGGCACGCGATCGTGGTGGACATCGACGGATGCGGAGCGCGGTCGGTGGCGGACGTCGTGTTCGCCGGACTGCACGCGCGCGAGATCGGCGTCGTGGACGCGGCGTAGGGTGCCGCGCATGAGCGGTGAGATGGGATTGCGCGAGCGCAAGCGGCAGCGGATGGCGGCGACGATCTCCGATGTCGCGATCGCCCTGTTCCTGGCGAAGGGCTTCGACCGGGTGTCGGTCGCCGAGGTCGCGGACGCCGCGGAGGTCTCCAAGCCGACGCTGTTCCGGTACTTCCCGACCAAGGAGGACCTGGTGCTGCACCGATTCGCCGACCACCAGGACGAGGCCGGTCGGGTGGTGGCCGGTCGGCCCGAGGGCGTCTCGGCGCTGACGGCGCTGCGCCTGAACTTCCTGGCCGGACTGGATCGGCACGATCCGGTCACCGGGCTCAGCGACCAGCCACAGGTGCTGGCCTTTCATCGGCTGCTGTACGGGACCCCGAGCCTGGTGGCCCGGCTGTACGCGTACACCGAACGCTCGGAGGAGGCACTGGCCGACGCGCTGGCCGCCGCGGCGCCCGCCGCGAACGCCGACCCGGAGGCGGCCGACGGGCCGGGCGTGGACCGGGACGCGGGCGCGGACGAGGACACGATGCAGGCCCGGTTGGCGGCCGGGCAGATCATCGCGGTGCAGCGCATCCTGGCCCGGGAGAACTGGCGGCGGATCGCGGCGGGCGAGCGCGCGGCGGCGCTGCATCCGGCGGCCCGGGCGACGGCGGAACGGGCGTTCGATCGACTGGCCGGGGGGTTGACCCGCTACACGAGCGTTACTCGGTAACATTTTTAACCTAGTTGCATTATCCTGGTCGGCATGACGCCACTCGATGCCGAACTCGGCCGGGAGCGCGCCTACCACGAGGTCTGCCGCGAGGCGATGGCCGCGATGGTCGCGGGCGCCACCGAACACGTGCGCACCGGCGCCGACGTCTCCGCCTCCGGCGCGGATGCCGAGGCGCTCGGATACACCCTGCGCAGCCACGCCCGTGAGATGGACGAACTCCCGGACACCCCACTGTTCTTCGGCCGCCTGGACTTCGTCGAAACGGAGGCGGCCGGCGAGCACCGCGGCGGTCGCTACCACATCGGCCGACGCCGGATCGGCACCGATCCGGCGGTCCCGCCGCTCGTGGTCGACTGGCGCGCACCGATCTCCCGGGCCTTCTACCGGGCCAGTGCCCGCGACCCGCAGGGCGTCGCGATCCGCCGCCGGTTCGGCTGGGCGCCGTGGAGCGACGGCGCCGCCGAGGACCTGACCGGCCTGGAGGACGAGCACCTCGCCGCGAGCCCCGGGCCGGATCCGGCCGACACCGGCGGCCCCGGGGCGATCCTGGCCGGCGAACTGCGCCGCCCCCGGGTCGGCCCGATGCGCGACATCGTCGCCACCATCCAGCCCGAACAGGACGACCTGGTCCGCCGCGACCCGACCGCCTCGATCTGCGTACAGGGCGCCCCCGGCACCGGCAAGACCGCCGTCGGCCTGCACCGCGCGGCCTACCTCCTCTACACCTACCCGCAGCGCATCCAGCGCGCCGGCCTGCTGATCGTCGGCCCCAACCGGGCCTTCCTGCGCTACATCTCCGAGGTGCTGCCCGCGCTCGGCGAGACCGGAATCCGGCAGACCACCATCGATGAGGAGGTCGGCCGGCAGGCCATCCGGGCCCACGACGAACCCGCCGCCGAGGTGGTCAAACACGACCCCCGGATGGCGACCGTGCTGCGCCGTGCGCTCTACGCCCGGGTCGTCGCCCCGATCGAGCCGGTCGCGGTGCCCGACGGCTCCTACCGGCGCCGGATCACCCTGGACGAACTGACCCGGATCGTCGAGGGGGTGCGCGCCGAGGATCCCCCGTACCAGGTCGGCCGGGACCGGATCCGAGCCCGCGCGGTGGCCCTGCTGCAACGCCAGGCCGAACGCAACTCCGGCCCGCCGACCGGTGCCTGGCTGCGTCGGATGGGCGGCTCGAAGGGCGTCGCCGGCTTCGTCGACCACTGCTGGCCCAGGGCGCACCCCGAGCAGGTTCTCGCCGAGTTGCTCACCGACCCGCACGCGTCGGCCGCCGTCGACGGCATCCTCACCGCCGACGAACAGCGGGCCATCCGGTGGACCCGGCCGCCGCGCTCGTGGCGCAGCGCCCGCTGGTCGGCCGCCGACCTGGTCCTGCTGGACGAGCTGGCCGGCCTGATCGAACGGCCGCCGACCTACGGTCACGTGGTGGTCGACGAGGCGCAGGACCTGTCCCCGATGCAGTGTCGTGCGCTGGCCCGGCGGATCGGCTCCGGCTCGGTGACCGTGCTCGGCGACCTGGCCCAGGGCACCACGCCCTGGTCCGCCCGCACCTGGCCCGAGCTGCTCACCCACCTGGGCCGACCCGAGGCCGAGGTGGCACCGCTGACCGTCGGCTTCCGGGTGCCCGCGGTGATCGTGGCGCTGGCGAACCGGCTGCTCGCGGGCCTGGACGTGGACGTGCCCGCGGCCCGGTCGTTGCGCGAGGACGGCGAGCTGAGCATCCGCGAGGTGGCCGACCCGATCGCCGCGGCGGTCGTGGCGGTGCGCGCCGCGCTGGAGCGGCCGGGCTCGATCGGGGTGATCGCGGACGACGCGCGGATCCCGGCGTTGGGCGCCGCGCTGGCCGCCGCCGACATCGCCACCACGACGGCGGAGGCGCCGGATCCGACCGGCGCGGTGCGGGTGACCGTCCTGCCCGCGACGCTGGCCAAGGGGCTGGAGTACGACCACGTGGTGGTGGTCGAACCGGCCGCGATCGTGGCCGCCGAGGCGCGCGGGGCGGGCCGCCTGTACGTGGTGCTGACCAGGGCGGTGTCCCGGCTGGACATCCTGCACGGCCTGCCGCTTCCGGCGCCGCTGCGGGAGGCGCCGGCCTGAGCGCGCTCGCCCGGGTCGGCACCACCCGTTCGCGGTAGCCGAGCGGGCGGCGTGCGCGCGGCGAACCTAACGTGTGGACAGGACCGCTGCCCGGACACGGCCGGTGGATCGACCCGGGAGGCACCATGACGGGCGCGAGACACGAGGTCCCGGTGATGATCGCCGGCGACTCGATCGGTCACGTCGGCAGCGGCGACCGGACCTGGCGATATCGCCTGTGGCGACACCTGCGCGCCCACGACGTGCGGCTGGACCTGGTCGGGTCCGACGACCCGCTCGGCGACATCGAGGCCGAGGTGGCCGAGCACCGACCGGACTACCTGCTGATCCTGCTCGGGGTCGACGACCTGCGGCCGAACATCGATCCGGCCCGGTTCGAGGAGAACCTGCGCGCGTTCATCTCCGACGCCCGCCGGGCCAACCCGCGTCTGCGGATCGTGC
>NZ_JBHZAV010000342.1:0-5039 GCF_042754445.1 Embleya sp. NPDC059213 | reverse complement strand
CGTCACGAGCGAGGGGCCACTTTTTTGTGGAGGAGCCTGCGACGGAGCAAAAAAGTGGTGCCTCGCGAGCCGGCGCCGAAGGCGCCCAACAAAAAGCAGCGCTGCATCGCCGAAAGCCGCCCACCCGCTCACCCAGCTCACGACCCCGGCCCGGGTGTCGGCTCGGGCCCACGACCTGGGCCCACCGACTCGCTCCGCTCACAACCCCAGCCCGAGCGTCAGGCTTGCCACACGACCCAGGGCCCCGGCCCGCTCCGCTCACGACCCCGCCTCGGGCGTCGGGCCCAGCCCGCGACCGGGCCCACCGACTCGCTCCGCTCACGACCTCACCCCGGGTGTCGGGCCCGGCTTACGTTTCGCACCGGCCCGCTCACTCCGCTCACGACCTCGGGTCGAGTCGGGTGTCGGGCTCGGCTTGCGACCATGACAGTGGCCAGGAGAAACTCCCCGCGTACGGCCGGTTGGAACAGTCGCTCACCGTAGCCGAAAGCCACTGCCACAGTGGGATACTCACTGGTGGAACGGTCACCCGGTCGACAGGATCGGTCCATGAACCCGCAGTCCAATGACGCGCCGAGCCATCCCTGGCTCGGTACCCCGATCGACGCCCGCCCTCTGTTCGCCCCGGAACAGGCCGCACTGACGGCCGCGCTGCGCAGCCTGGCGCCCGCCGACTGGGGCAGGGAGGCGGTGCCGGGGTGGACCGTTCGGGATCTCGCCGCCCACGTCCTGGGCGACTTCTACGGGCGGCTCGCCCGGGACCGCGACGGCCACCGGGACGGTCCCGCCTTCGCACCGGGCGAGGCCCTGGAGGCGTTCATCCACCGCATCAACCAGGAATGGGTCGACGCCCAGCGCCGGGTCAGCCCGGCCGCGCTCACCGACACCATCGACCTGATCGGCGGTCGGACCGCCCGGTTCTTCGAGACCGCCGACCCCGACGCCCCGTCGCTCGGGGTGTCCTGGGCCGGCGTCGATCCGGCACCGATGTGGCTGGACAGCGCCCGCGACTTCACCGAGTTCTGGACCCACCGCCAGCAGATCCGCCACGCCGTCGGCCAGGACACCGACCCCGACCCACGCCCCCTGGCCGTGGTCCTCGACACCTTCATGCGGGCCCTGCCCCACACTCTGCGCGGGACCGACGCACCGGTCGGCACGCAGGTCCGGGTGCGGATCGACGGCCCGGCCGGCGGCACCTGGACGGCGACGGCCACCGGGAGCAGCTGGTCGCTGGCCGAACCGGACGCCGAACGCCCCACCGCACTCGTCGAACTGGACGCGGAGACCGCATGGCGCCTGTGCACCCGCGGCATCCAGCCCGACGCCGCCCTGGCCGGCGCCCGCATCATCGGAGACCGCGAACTGGCCGAGGCGGCCTGCCGGATTCTGTCGATCGTCTACTGACCTTACCGATTCCGCTTGCCGAGGTGGCCCTACCGACCGGCTCTGCGAACAGTTACGCACGGCAACATCGGCGGCCGGTTGCTTCCCCAGCAACCGGCCGCCGTTGGGGAATTCGAACTGGCCACCAACACGACCACCGCCCACCGGCTCGCCGCGCCCGAGATCTCACGTCGCGTATCGGTCCCAGCCCGCGACCGGGGTCCACCCTCGCTCCGCTCACGACTTCGCCCCGGGTCTCGGGCCCAGCTTGCGTTTCGCGCCGGCCCGCTCGCCGCGATCACGACCTCGGCTCAAGCTTCGGGCTTCGGGCTTGCCATGCGACCTGGGCCCGGCCCGCTCCGCCCACTACCCGGGTCGGGCGTCGGGCCCGGCTTGCGACCGGGGTCCACCGACTCGTTCCGCTCGCGACCTCGACTCGGGTGTCGGATTGGGCTCGCGCTTCGCGCCGGCCCGCTCGCTCCGCATACGACCTCGCCCCAGGTATCAGGCCACGACCTCGGCTCGGGCGTCGGGCTGCCGTCCCTGGCCCCCTCCGCTCGCGACTTCGGGGGTGTCGGGCCCGGCCCACGACCACCACCCACCCGCTCGCTCCGCTCACGACTTCAGTTCGGGTGTCGGGCCCAGCCCGCGACTTGGGCCCACCGGCTCTCTCCGCTCGCGATCTCACGTCGGTATCGGGCCCAGCCCACGACCGCCTACGCGCTCGCCCCCGACCTCACCTCGGGCATCGAGCCCGGCCCGCGACCCAAACAAAGCGGGCTCGCCGTACTCGCGACTCAGGCCGGTCGTGCTCGCCGCACTCATGACTCCGACCAGGCCCTGCCGGCCGCCCTCACGACTCGGATCGGTGAACTCACCGCGCCCGCGCCCCCGGCGAAGCGAGCCCGCCGCGCACCTCCCGGGTCGGGGGCCCGCCGCCCCCGCGACTTGGGTACGCCGTGCCGCTGTGCCCGCGACCCAGGCGGAGCCGCCGCCCTGGGCGAAGCGATCCCGCCACACCCCCGACCGGTGAAGCACGCTCACTCCCCGAGTCGAATGGGCTCGCCGCCCTCGCGACCCCGTCCAGGCCGCCCCCACGATCCACCCAAGCCGAACCCGCCGCGCTCGGTGCGTCCCCGTCCGCCCCCGACCGAGGTGCCGGCCCGCACCTGCTCGTCGGGGTCCTGCGAGACTGATGTCATGCGCATCGTTGTACTTGCCGGCGGCATCGGTGGGGCCCGGTTCTTGCGGGGCCTCAAGGCGGCCGTTCCGGAAGCGGAGATCACCGTCGTCGGCAACACCGGGGACGACATCCACCTGTTCGGGCTCAAGGTGTGCCCGGACCTCGACACCGTCATGTACACGCTCGGCGACGGCATCAACGAGGAGCAGGGCTGGGGCCGCCGCGAGGAGTCCTGGAGCATTCGCGAGGAAATGGCCGCCTACGGTGTCGAACCGACCTGGTTCGGACTGGGCGACCGGGACTACGCGACGCACATCGTGCGGACCCAGATGCTCGGCGCCGGCTACCCGTTGTCGGCGGTCACCGAGGCGCTGTGCGCACGGTGGCGGCCCGGCGTGCGACTCGTCCCGATGAGCGACGATCGGGTGGAGACGCACGTGGTGATCGACGACCCCGACAAGCCCGGGTCGCGCAAGGCGATCCACTTCCAGGAGTACTGGGTGCGACTTCGCGCCGCGCCGACCGCGCACGCGATCGTGCCGGTGGGCATCGAGACGGCCAAGCCCGCGCCCGGGGTCCTGGAGGCCATCGCCGAGGCCGACCTGATCCTGTTCCCGCCGTCCAATCCCGTGGTCAGCATCGGCACCATCCTGGGCGTGCCCGGGATCCGGGAGGCGCTGGTGGCCGCGCCGGCGCCGGTGATCGGGTTGTCGCCGATCATCGGCGGCGCGCCCGTACGCGGGATGGCCGACCGGGTCCTGGAGGCGGTCGGCGTCGAGACCGGCGCCGCGGCCGTCGCCCAGCACTACGGGCCGGGCCTGCTGGACGGCTGGCTGGTGGACACCGCGGACGCGGACGCCGTGCTCGCCGTCGAGGCGGCCGGCATCCCGTGCCGGGCCATCCCCCTGTTGATGACCGACGTCGAGGCGACCGCCGAGATGGCCCGCGCCGCGCTCGCGCTCGCGGACGAGGTGCGCTGATGGGCGCCCCGCCCCGCGGCTATTCGGTGTTCGGGGTGAGCGGGCTGCCCGAGATCGGCGAGGGCGCCGATCTGGGCCGGCTGATCGCGGACGCGGCGACGGGCCCGGACGGGCCCGGCCTGCTCGACGGCGATGTGCTCGTGGTGACCTCGAAGATCCTCAGCAAGGCCGAGGGCCGGTTGTTGCGCGGGGTCGATCGGGAGAAGGTGATCGACGCCGAGGCGGTCCGCGTGGTCGCGCGCAAGGGCCCCACCCGGATCGTGCAGACCCGGCACGGATTCGTGATGGCCGCGGCGGGCGTGGACGCCTCCAACACCCAGCCCGGCACCCTGCTGCTGCTCCCGGAGGACTCGGACGCCTCCGCCCGCCGGCTGCGCGCGGCGCTGGCCGAGCGGACCGGGGTCCGGGTGGGCATCGTCGTGTCGGACACGTTCGGCCGGCCCTGGCGGACCGGGGTCACCGACGTGGCGATCGGCGTGGCGGGCCTGGACGCGGTGGACGACCACCGGGGCCGGATCGACACGCACGGCAACGAACTCGCGGTCACCGTCACCGCGGTGGTGGACGAACTCGCGAGCGCGGCCGAGCTGGTCAAGGGCAAGGCGGGCGCCGTCCCGGTGGCGATCGTGCGCGGCCTGGGGCACTTGGTCACCGATGCGGACGGCGCCGGCGTGCGTCCGCTGGTGCGCGGCGCCGAGGACGACATGTTCCGGCTCGGCACCCGGGAGGCGCTCGGCGAGGGCGCCCGGAACGCGATCACCGCGCGTCGCACGGTACGCGCGTTCACCGAGGAGCCGGTGGATCCGGACGCGGTGCGCCGCGCGGTGACCGCCGCGATCACCGCGCCGGCCCCGCACCACACCGTGCCGTGGCGATTCGTGCTCCTGGAGAGCGCGCCGGCCCGGATCGCGCTGCTGGACGCGATGCGCGACGCGTGGGTGGCGGATCTGCGGGCGGACGGGTTGAGCGAGGAGCGGATCACCCGCCGGATCGGGCGCGGCGACGTGTTGCGCGCCGCGCCGTACCTGGTGGTGCCGTGCCTGGTCACCGACGGTGCGCACACCTACCCGGACGCGGTGCGAGCGCGGGCCGAGCGCGAGATGTTCACGGTCGCGGCGGGCGCCGCCGTACAGAACCTGCTGATCGCGCTGACCGCGGAGGGCCTGGGGTCCGCGTGGGTGTCGTCGACGATGTTCTGTCCCGACGTGGTGCGCGCCACGCTCGCGCTGCCCGCGGGCTGGGACCCGATGGGTGCCGTCGCGGTGGGCCGACCGGCCGAGCCGCCTCGGGACCGCCCGGCTCGCTCGGCGGACGACGTGATCGTGGTGCGCTGAGCGGCACGCTCAAGCAATCCGAGCAACCCGAGCAATCCGAAGTCCAAGCACCCGAACGACCCGAGCAACCCGAACCACGCCGGCAACCCACAACCCGAAGGGTGGGGGGGGCGAAGGGGGCGAGCGTGCGCGCGCCCCCCGGGGGGCGCGCGCGCT
>NZ_JBHZAV010000341.1:0-5064 GCF_042754445.1 Embleya sp. NPDC059213 | reverse complement strand
CAGGGGCCCCATCACCGTCGGGTGATGGGGCCCTCGCGCGAGGGTCTACGCAGCGCCCGAACCGCCGCGTGCCAGCAGCGTGCCGCCGTTCCAGACCACGCCGACCTGCCGGTAGTACGCGCCGATGATCTCGTCCACCTCCAGCCGGGCCAGTTCCTCGGTGGGCGCCTCGAACAGGGTCAGCTCCGCGTCGCCGACCCAGGCCCCGCCGCCCTCGGCGGACTCGGCGCCGGTGGCCACCAGTTCGTCCAGGGCCGGGCCCCGGCCGGGTTCGATCGAGGGCAGCCAGCGGTGGTGGGCCATCGGATGCCCGTTGACGAAACCGTTGGTCGGCGACGGTTCGCGCAGCGTCACCACGGCCTCGGCCAACCTGCGGTCGGCGGCGGCCAGGGTCGCGCCGAACCGGGCGCCCGCCTCGATCCGCGGCGCCGGGCCGAAGGGGTGCGGCCGGGTCTGATGGATCGAGCCGAGCTTCTTCGGATACCCCTGGTGCAGGCCACGCGCGATGGCGAAGTCCTTGTCCACCCAGATGTACACGCAGCGCGAGTAGGTCACCCCCGCGTACCGGCAGCGCACCACCGCGAAGCACTCCTTGTACTGCGCGCGCACCGGGTCGAGCAGTTCCGCCCGATCGGACGAACAGGACTGCCAGTCGGCCCAGATCAGCGCGACCGCGCCCGGGTCCTCGTCGGCGAGCTCCAACTGCGGGGGCAACAGTTCGGCGACCCGCGCGGGATCGGTGCGGTACTCGATGGTGAGCAGGTCACCCGAGTACGACCACGGCGGAGCGGGGATCAGCGACGACCGGCCCGTGCCGGTCTTGGGGTGGAAGAAACCGTGTACGCCGGTCATGGCGCCTCCCTCGGGGCACGGTGCGGCTCGACGCGGGTCGAGACCGATAGATCGTTTGGGTCCGTACGATATGCCTCCCGCAGTCCGTTGTCACGCCCCGGACGCCGTCTTCGCCACCACACCCGACACTCGCACCCACCCACCGGATCGAGCCCCGTAAAGCCTCGGCCAACCCCTTGTGCGAGGCCGGCCGCGTCCATATGGTTTGGGCTCAAACGAATCGGCCGTCCTGCCGGCGCCCGTGCCGTGCCGTGGTGTGCGAGGAGAATCCGTGAATGCATCCGAAGTGGACCGGGCCCACCACGTCGTCGCCGACCTGAAGGCGCGGGGCATCGACGTGGTCCGGATCGCCTACCCGGACCTGATCGGCACCGATCGCGGACGCGACGTGCTGGTGGACCACCTGCCCTCGGTCTGCGCACACGGTCTGGCGTTCTGCCGGGCGGTCTTCCACACCACCCCGCGCGGCGAGACCGTCCCGGTGGCCGGCGGCATGGACGTCGGACTGCCGGACATCTGCGTATACCCCGACCTGGACACCCTCGTCGCCATCCCGTGGGAGCCCGGCGTCGCGTGGTGTCTGGGCGAGACCGTGGACCCGGCCACCGGACGCCCCGCCCCGGAGGCACCGCGCTCGCTGCTGCGCGACGTGCTGGCCCGGATGGCCGCCGAGGTGGGCCTGCGACCGGTGGTCGGACCGGAGTTGGAGTACTTCCTGTGCGAGCCGGACCCGCAACGCCCGGGCGGTTGGCGGCGCTACGGCGACGCACCGGGCAACGTCTACGTGGCCGGGCGCCGCGGTGACCCGGACGCGCACCTGCTGCGCACCCTGCGTCATCTCGGCCCGCTGGGCATCGGCGTGACCACCGGCAACCACGAGTACTGCTCCGGCCAGTTCGAGATCAACCTCGACCACTCCGACGCGCTGGACGCCGCCGACCGGGCCTTCCGCTTCAAGGCTTCGATCAAGGAACTCGCGCGGCTGGAGGGCCGGTTGGCCACCTTCATGGCCAAACCCTTCAACGACGAGGGCGGTTCCGGCTTCCATCTGCACCTGAGCTGCCTGGACGCGGACGGCGGCAACGCCTTCGACGACCCGACCGGCCCGCACGGCCTGTCCCCTGCCGCACATCACGCGATCGCCGGCGTCCTGGCGCACGCCCCCGCACTGGCCGCGCTGTCGAACCCGACGGTCAACTCGTACAAACGATTCGGCCCGGACACGCTGGCGCCCTGGCTGATCGACTGGGGCCTGGACAACCGCAGCGCGATGGTCCGCATCCCGCCCGAGCGCGGCGCCGGCGCGCGGCTGGAGATCCGGCTCGGTGACGCGAGCGCCAATCCGTATCTGGCCGTCGCCGGCGTGCTCGCCGCGGTGCACCTGGGGCTGCGCGACAAGGCGAACCCACCGCCCCCGCTGGAGGGTTACGGCTACGACACGGCCAAGGCGCGGATCCTGCCCGCGACGCTGACCGAGGCGCTGGACGCGTTCGAGGCCGACGAGGAACTCACCGCGCTGCTCGGCGCCCGGTTCACCGACGCGTTCATCACCTACAAGCGCGACGAGGTCGCCCGCTTCCACCGGCACGTCACCGACTGGGAGTTCACCGAGTACGCCTACCACCTGTGAGCGCACTCGCGCCGGCCCGTCCGGGCACCCTGCCGATCCCCCGCGAGGAGTCTTCGTGAGCCGCACCACCACCGCCTCCACGATCCCCGAGCCGATGCCGCTCGACGAGGTCGACCTCGCCGACAACGACCGCTTCCTGGACGGCGAGACACCCTGGCGGATGTTCCACACGCTGCGCCGCGAGGACCCCGTGCACTGGCAGCCCGAGGCGGCCCCCAACAGCGGCTTCTGGGCGCTGACCCGGCACGCGGACATCGTCGCGGTCGATCGCGACCCACAGACCTTCACCTCCTCGCGGTTCACCAACCTGGAGGAGGTCGACGACTCGCAGATCGCCATCCGCCGCTCGCTCCTGGAGACCGACGGGCTGCGGCACACCGCGCTGCGCAAGCTGCTCCAAAAGCAGTTCACCCCGCGCGCGATCGCCGACTACGGCACGTTCCTGCGCGGGCTGACCGCGAAGACCCTGGACCACGCACTCGCCAAGGGCACCTTCGACTTCGTGCACGAGGTCAGCGCCGACTTCCCGATCAACGTGCTGGCCAAGATGCTCGACGTGCCCGGCGAGGACACCGGCAAACTGATCGACTGGGGCAACCGGATCATCGGCAACACCGACCCGGACTACGCCGACGTGCTCCTGGAGAGCGAGGAGAGCGAGCGCTACCGCGAGTTGCCGTTCCGCAGTCCCGCCTCGCTGGAGGTCTTCGAGTACGGACGGGAGTTGGCCGCCCGGCGGCGCGGCGGCGCCGGCACCGACCTGGTCAGCCGACTGGTCAACCAGACGCCCTCGGACGGCGTCCCGCTGTCGCAACACGACTTCGACAACTACTTCCTGCTGCTGGTGGTGGCAGGCAACGAGACCACCCGGCACGCCATTTCGCACTCGATGCTGGCGCTGCTGCGCGACCCGGAGCAGTTGGCGCGGTTGCGCGACGACCTCGCGCTGATGCCGGGCGCGGTCGAGGAGTTCCTGCGCTGGGCCTCTCCCGTCTACCACTTCCGCCGCACCGCGACCCGCGACACCGAGTTGGCCGGCCGGTCGATCCGCGAGGGCGACAAGGTGGTGTTGTGGTTCGCCTCGGGCAATCGGGACGAGGCCGTGTTCGAGAACCCGTACGACTTCGACGTCACCCGGCGCGGCGTGGACCACGTGACCTTCGGCAAGGGCGGCCCGCACTTCTGCCTCGGCAACGCACTGGCCCGCCTGGAGATGCGGATCATGTTCGAGGAACTCCTGCCCCGGATCGCCGACATCCGGCTCGCGGGCGAGGTCCGCCGGGTCCGCTCCAACTTCGTCAACGGCATCAAGGAACTCCCGGTGACGGTGACCCTGGCCTGACGCCGGCCCGCTGCCGGCCCGATCCGGTCGCCCGGCCGGCGACCACCCCGGCCCGGTCCGACCCGTCGGTTAGGGTGCGCCGCATGAATGCTCGTGTGATCGCCGCCGGGTTCGGGTTGGCCGGGATGTTGTTACTCGTCGGGTGCGGAAGCACCGAGGGCCGGCCGGGTCGGGCGGTGGGCTCGGGCGGCCTCTACTCCCCGGGCGCCTCCCCGCCGGCCACCGGTCGGTCCGAGGCCCCCCTGCCGACCGGCCCCACACCCCCGCCGGGCGTCGAACCCCGGTTCCGGTATGTCACCACCGTGCCCGGCTACGAACTCGCGGCGCAGTCGGTCGCGGTGTACGGGGACACCGGCTTCCAGTCGGTCTACGTCTCGGCGCAGGGCCGGCGGATCCACCTTGCCGCGGACACGGGCGGGCCGAGCACCGCGGCCTGCCCGTCGACGCCGCCGGCGAGCGGGACCTGTGCGGCCGACGGCGACACGTGGTACCGCAGCACATCGGCCGAACACACCTACGCGCGGGCCGGGGACGGCCTGGTCGTGTGGGTGTGGGCCGATCCGAAAGAGGTCGATCGGGCCACCCTGCGTGCGGCGATGTCGGCCGCGCAGCCGGCGACCGCCCCCGGGGCCGGCACCACCACGCCCCGCCCGGAGCCGACCACCGCGAGCACCCCGATCGAGCGCGGCGATCTGCCCCCGGTCGGGGACGGCGCGCCGATGAACCACCCGCCCGTCGGCGGATGAGATCGAACCCGGCGGATTACCCGCATGAATGGCCCGGGAATATAGCGCCGCCGACAATTGCCGTGCGGAATTTCCCCGATACAGTAGATGCCAACGAAATCGGTTAACCGGTATTTACCGGTCGGCCCCGACGTGTCGCAGACGACCCCCTCGTGAACACGCCGGGCAGATCGACCCCTGCTCGGCATCTATGCAGCGTAGGAGCCTGATCGCGGCTTCCACAGGGAGATTTCCAGCCGGCCCGGATGGCCGGTAATCGTTCTTGATCGGCCGCCTGTCGAACGCTTAGCGTCCTCCCCGAGATCAAACAGATCTCCAGGATTCGCAGCACCCAACAAAGCGCTGCGATCGATATCGAGGGAGTTGTCATGAACGACAAGATTCTGCTCGAAGAAACCACCGAAACCCGCGACTTCGCCGACCTGGACCTCGACGTCCGCATCGCGGAAGGCGAGGTCGGCGCGGCCGACTTCAACGCGGCCGCCCCCTACACC
>NZ_JBHZAV010000340.1:0-5208 GCF_042754445.1 Embleya sp. NPDC059213 | reverse complement strand
CGAACGGATCGGGGCCACGGCCGGGTCATTCGCCGGTCAGGCGTCGCCGCCGACCGTGCCCACTCCGGCCGCCTTGACGTCCAGGAGTTCGTACTTCTCGATCGCCTTCGTGACGATCCCGGGCTCGATCTCGCCGCGCCGGGCGAGCTCGGACAGCACGCCCACCACGACGGACTCGGTGTCCACGTGGAAGAAGCGCCGCGCCGCACCGCGGGTGTCCGCGAAGCCGAAGCCGTCGGTGCCCAGCGACGCGAAGTCGGCCGGGACCCAACGCGAGATCTGGTCCGGGACGGCCCGCATCCAGTCGCTGACCGCCACCACCGGGCCGGGCCGGCCGTCGAGTACTCGGGTCACGTACGGGATGTGCGGCTCGGCCTCGGGGTGGAGCAGGTTGTGCTCCTCCGCCGCGACCGCGTCGCGCCGCAGCTCGTTCCAGGACGTGGCCGACCACACGTCGGCGACCACGTTCCAGTCCTCGGCGAGCAACTTCTGCGCTTCCAACGCCCACGGCATACCGACACCGGAGGCGAGGATCTGGGCACGCAGCGCGCCCTCCTTGGCGGGACCGTCCTGGTAGAGGTACAGACCCTTGAGGATGCCGTCCACGTCGACGTTCGCGGGCTCCGCCGGCTGCGCGATGGGCTCGTTGTAGACCGTCATGTAGTAGAAGATGTCCTCGGCGTTCTCGCCGTACATCCGCCGCAGACCGTCCTTGACGATGTGCGCGATCTCGTACGAGAAGGCCGGGTCGTACGCCACACAGGCCGGGTTGGTCGAGGCCAGGAGCTGCGAGTGCCCGTCCGCGTGCTGGGTGCCCTCGCCGGTCAGCGTGGTGCGACCGGCCGTGGCGCCGAGCACGAAGCCGCGGCTGAGCTGGTCGGCCATCTGCCAGAACTGGTCGCCGGTGCGCTGGAACCCGAACATCGAGTAGAAGACGTACACGGGGATCATCTGCTCGCCGTGCGTCGAGTACGTCGAGCCCGCCGCGATCAGCGACGCCACACAACCGGCCTCGGAGATGCCGTCGTGCAACATCTGACCCTGCGCCGACTCCTTGTAGGACAGGAGCAGCTCACGGTCGACCGAGTCGTAGGTCTGCCCGTGCGGGTTGTAGACCTTCGCGGTCGGGAACATCGCGTCCATGCCGAACGTGCGGTACTCGTCCGGAGCGATCGGCACGAACCGCTTGCCGATCTCGGAGTCGCGCATCAGGTCCTTGAGCAGCCGCACGAACGCCTGCGTCGTGGCGACCGGCTGCTTCGAGCCCTTCTTCAGCACGCTGTAGACCGGGTCGCCGGGCAGCTTGAGCGCCTTGGACCGGTCCAACCGCTGCGGCAGCGAACCACCGAGCGCGGCGCGCCGCTCGCGCATGTACTCCATCTCCTCGGACTTCTCACCGGGGTGGAAGTACGGGGGGACGTCGCCTTCGAGCTGCTCGTCCGAGATCGGCAGGTAGAGCCGGTCGCGGAACGCCTTCAGGTCCGACTTGGTGAGCTTCTTCATCTGGTGCGTGGCGTTGCGCGACTCGAAGTTCGGGCCGAGCGTCCACCCCTTCACCGTCTGCGCCAGGATCACCGTCGGCTGGCCGACGTGCTCACGTGCCGACTTGAAGGCCGCGTAGACCTTGCGGTAGTCGTGCCCGCCGCGACCGAGCTTTTGGATGTCCTCGTCGGACAGATCCTGCACCATCCGGCGCAGCCGCGCGTCGTCGCCGAAGAAGTGCTCGCGCACGTACGCGCCGGACTCCACCGCGTAGGTCTGGAACTGGCCGTCGGGCGTCGTGTTCATCTTGTTCACGAGCGCGCCGTCGGTGTCCTGGGCCAGCAGCGGGTCCCAGTCGCGACCCCAGACGACCTTGATCACGTTCCAGCCGGCGCCGCGGAAGTACGACTCCAGCTCCTGAATGATCTTGCCGTTGCCGCGCACCGGACCGTCGAGCCGCTGCAGGTTGCAGTTGATCACGAAGGTGAGGTTGTCCAGCTCCTCACGGGCGGCCAGGCCGATGTTGCCGAGCGACTCGGGCTCGTCCATCTCGCCGTCGCCGAGGAAGGCCCACACGTGGCTGCGCGAGGTGTCCTTGATGTTGCGGTTGTGCAGGTACCGGTTGAACCGGGCCTGGTAGATCGCCCCGAGCGGGCCCAGGCCCATCGAGACGGTCGGGAACTCCCAGAAGTCCGGCATCATCCGCGGGTGCGGGTAGCTGGGCAGCCCGTTCGGGGCGGCCGACTTCTCCTGGCGGAACCCGTCGAGCTGTGCCTCGCTGAGGCGTCCCTCCAGGAAGGCACGTGCGTAGATGCCCGGGGACGCGTGTCCCTGGAAGTAGATCTGGTCGCCCGATTCCCCGTGGTCCTTGCCGCGGAAGAAGTGGTTGAAGCCGACCTCGTACAGGCTCGCCGACGACGCGTAGGTGGCGATGTGACCGCCGACCCCCAGCCCCGGGCGGTTCGCCCGCGACACCATGATCGCGGCGTTCCACCGCACGAACGCACGGATGCGCCGCTCGATGTTCTCGTCGCCGGGGAACCAGGGCTCGCTCTCCGGGGCAATCGTGTTGATGTAGTCCGTGCTGCGCAGAGCCGGCACGCCGACCTGTCGTTCACGGGCCCGTTCGAGCAGCTTGAGCATGATGTAGCGGGCTCGCTGGCGGCCCTGCTCGTTGATGACTGCGTCCAGCGACTCCAGCCATTCCCCGGTCTCGTTCGGATCGATGTCGGGGAGCTGGCTCGGGAGGCCGTCGCTGATGATCGAGAAGCGCTCTCGTCCGGAAGCCACGCTGTTCCTTCGCCTTATCGGTAGATGGGGACCCTCCCCGCGCGAGAGCGGGGTCGACCACCCTGAGCGGTGTCGCGCCGTCCCCATCGTGGTACCCGGACGTTGGATCCGTCATCTCTACCGACCGGTAATGGACCGGCGGGGTGCCCGCCTGCATCTCATGTACCGAGCCCGATCCGTGTTCGGCTACCGCGAAAGGAGCGGAGCTGCCCTGATCGTCCGGCTGTCACCGGACGCTCCTCGCGGCGGTTCGCGATTGCGGGGTGATGCAACCGTGAACCTCCAAGACCTTACGCCGACTGTCATACGGACAGCGCACTGGCGTAGTTCCCCTGGGAGGGTGTGAGGGCTTTCGCACCCCTTCGGCCGCGAGGTCGGAGCCGATGCGGGCACCAATCGCGGCGACCGGCTCCACGTGGGCGGGGTGGATCCGACCGCCGGACGGCCCCGGCGGACCCGGTGGGTTTTCTTCTGTCAGGCTGGACCCTCGAATACGTTGCGTGATCCACACCCGGTCGGGGTAGCTTCCGCACAGGGCGTGGTGTGGCGTTTGCGCAAGTACGTGACCTGGGTACTTGCGCGAACAGCCTGGCGCGTGTGGACTTACGCGCGTGAGCCCCGAAGCGTTGTGGGGCCGGACAAGGGAGGTTGATTCGTGAGCGCGACCGCGGACCACGCGGAAGAGCGGGCCAACTCGGCTGCTCGACTTGGGTTCCAGCCCGGACAGGTGGTCCAGGAGCTCGGTTACGACGACGACGTGGACGAGGAGTTGCGCGAGGAGATCGCGGAACTCACCGGCAACGAACTCGTCGATGAGGACTACGAGGAAGACGTTGCCGACGTCGTTCTGTTGTGGTTCCGCGACGATGACGGCGATCTCGTCGACACCCTCGTGGATGCCCTCGCCACGCTCACGGATGGCGGCCATATCTGGCTGCTGACCCCGAAGACCGGCCGGGACGGATATGTAGAACCCTCGGACATCGGTGAGGCCGCGCCGACGGCGGGCTTGGCCCGCACGACGAGCTTCGGCGCCGTCAAGGACTGGTCGGCGACCCGTCTGGTGTCGCCCAAGGCGGTGCGCAGCGGCAAGAAGTAAACCGATGCCACTGCGGTAAGCAGACGAGCTGTACGGCTGCGGTTGGTGAGCAGCGAGTGTGAGGCCCCGGGCGGTGACTTTGGTCACTGGTCGGGGTTTTGCTGTTTCGGTGCGGTGGTTGTCGGGGCGGTGCCGGCGGGGCGGGGGCGTTCCGGACGCTCCGGGTGTTCGGCGGCGTTCAGGGGCGGAAGCGGGGGAGGGTGGGCAGGAGGGCGGTCATTCGGCCGACGCTGCCCAGGGCGGTTGCGGTCAGGCGCAGCGCGGGGCCGCCCGGGAGGCCGGGGACGTGGTCCAGGAGCGGGGCCAGGGCGAGCAGGCCGGGCAGGTTGTGCGGCTTGAGGTCGCGTCGGGCGAGCAGGCCCGGGACGGCGCGGCGGCCTGCGGAGGCGTCCAGGAGCAGGGCGGCGGAGCGGGCCTCGACGGCGGGGAGGGTGGGGCGGCCGGGGGGCAGGGGGAAGACCTCCCAGCCGGTGCCGTCGGCGCCGGGGGCGGCGAAGCCCCAGCCGCCGCCGGGTACGGCCAGGCCGGTGCGGGCTCGGACGCCGTGGCGGGCGGCGAGGGCGCCGGTGATGTCGGCCAGGGCCAGGACGCCGGCGTCGAGGAGCGCGGGGGGCGGTTCGTCGGCGCCGCAGGGGGCCAGGTCGAGTGCGTGTACGGCCAGTTCGTAGGCGATCGCGCCGAGCTGGGTGAGGAGCGGGACGGGGCCTACCTGGGAACCGGTACGGGCCAGGGCCAGGGTCGGGTCCTGGGCGGTCGCGTCGAATGCCGCCGCGAGTCGGGTGCGGCCGTCGTCGAGGGCGGCGAGCAGTTCCTCGGTCGTGGCGTCGCGATGGGTGTCGACCAGGCGGGCGTTGACGTCGTCCTGGTGCATCGGGGCGGTGTCGGGGGAGCGTCGACCGCTTGCCTCTGCGAGCAGGCGGGCCAGCAGGGGGGCCTCCGGCCAGGAGGCGAGGTGGGTGATCACGGCGCGGGCGTTCCAGCCGGGGAGGCGGGAGGGGGCGTCCGGGTCGACCTGGGCGGCCAGGTCGCGGAAGGCGTCCCAGGCGGTGAGGGCGCGTGCGCGTTGCTTGGGGGTGGGCATGGAGGCGGTGCCCCATGGGCCGCACACGGACTCGATCGACATGCTCGCATACTGCCCGTTGGGTCGGGGGGCGAACGCTGGGGGCCCGGGGGCGGGGTTGCCCTCAGGCGCCGGGCGGGGTGCCTTGGCCTCATGCGCCGGCCGGGCTGGTTCGCCTCAAGCGCCGGCGGGGCTGGGTGGCCTCAAGCGCCGGCCGGGCTGGTTCGCCTCATGCGCCGGCCGGGCTGGTTCGCCTCAAACGCCGGCGGGGCTGAGT
>NZ_JBHZAV010000339.1:0-5248 GCF_042754445.1 Embleya sp. NPDC059213 | reverse complement strand
GCCCGGGACCGCGTCCGGAACGAACGCGGCGTGGGTCGAGATCGGGATCGGGGCCGAGCCGGGCGTCAGCCCACGCGCGGGGTGACCTGACCCATGAACAGGTAGGGCTCGCCGGTCGCCAGAGCGCCGAAGGTCACCTGACGCCAGATCGCCGATCCGGGCTCCCGGATCGCGAACAGGTTCTCCGCCACCGCGACCAGCGGCATCTCCCGCACCGCGTTGGGCAACGTGTCGGCCAGGTCCCCGGTCATCCGGATCCGCAACACCAGACCCTCGGCGGTGCTCGCCACCTCCATGCGCTGCATGGCCCGCTCGTACACGCCGACGTAGCGGTCCGCATCGAACGCCGGCGGTTCGACGGGCGGGGCGAACGAGGCGGGCAGGGCTACCTGCGCGACCTCGGCGAAGATCTCCCGGTACAGGTCCTCGTACAGCTCCGGCGCCTCGCCACCGTTGGTCAACAGCGCTACCGCCAGGCCCAGTTCGGGCAGGGTGCGGAGGAAGGCGTACTGCCCGATGGTGCCGCCGTCGTGGCCGAACACCTCGTGGCCGTCCCATTGGTAGCGGTGCCAACCCAGGCCCCACGACGCGTCCATCGCCGCGAGGTCGGACCCCTCGACCTGCTTCTCCCGCATCGCCAAAGCGTGTTCGGCGCCCAGGAGTCGAGTGCCGTCGGCGGTCGCGCCGTCGGTCAGGTGCAGCCGGGCGAATTGCAGCAGCTCCGCCGAGGTGGAACCGATCAGACCGGCGGGTCCGGCCGAGCGGGGCAACATCCACACCGGCGCGACGACGGGAGCCCCGCCGTCCTCGGAGATGTGACCGACCGCGGCCCGCAGCAGCAGTGCCTCCTCGGGCAGCGTGATGGTGCGTTCCAGGCCCAGCGGCCCGCTGAGGCGCTCGTGCAGCACCTGGTCCCAGGTCTTGCCGGTGACGTGCTCGATCACCCGTCCGGCCAGCGTGAAACCGGAGTTGCAGTAGGACCAGGCCGCGCCGGGCGGAAACACCTGGGTCGCGTCGACGAGTTGCGCCACGTATGCGGCCAGACAGTCGTCCCCGCGCCCGGTGTCGATGAACCGGTCGCCCTCGATGCCGCTGGTGTGGGTGAGCAGGTGGCGCATGGTGATCTGCTTGGCGAGTTCCGGGTCGGACAACCGCAGTTCGGGCAGCACCTCGGCCAACGGCTGGTCCAGGTCCAGCAGTCCGTCCTCGACCAGTTGCATGACCAGCGTCGTGGTCCACACCTTGGTGATCGAGCCGATCTGGAACACCGTGTCGGTGGTCACCGGGACGCCGGTGTTCACGTTGAGCACGCCGTGCGCGGCCTCGACCAGGTCGTCCGCCGCGTGCTCGTCCAGGCGCAGGATGCCCAGGGTCGCCCCGGGGACACCGTGGCGCTCGGCCAGCGTGGACAGCCGGCGCTGCCAGTGCGCCGCGTCCAGCGGGGCCGGCCGGGTGCGACCGGTGGATCCGGCGTACTGCTCGACCCAGTCGACGATCCGACGGTTCCAGTCCAGTCGGTGCGAGGGCCGGCCGGAGAGGATGAACAGGTGCGACCCGCCGGGGTAGAGCACCAGCCGGGTGGGCACGTTCCGCTGGCGCAGCGCGCCGAACCACTGCTGGGCCTGGCCCAGCGGGCACCGTACGTCGGCACCGCCCTGCACGATCAGCGTGGGCGTGTCCACGTCGCCCACCTTGGCGAACGGGTTCAGCCGGGTGTACAGCTCGGGATCGTCCCACGGGGTGCCGCCGAACTCGGCGTGGGACATGTAGGCGCCCAGGTCGGAGGTGCCGGGCATGCTGTTCAGGTCGCTGACCACACCGCCCGCGACGGCCGCCGCGAAGCGCTTGTCGCGGCTGGTGAGGTAGCAGGTCATGTAGCCGCCGTAGCTGTAGCCGGCGACGGCCAGCCGCCGCGGGTCGGCGGTGCCCTCGGCGACCAGTTCGTCCAGCGGCTCCAGGAAGTCCGGCGCGTCCGACTCGCCCCACTTGCCGACGGTGGAGGCGAAGAAGTCCTCGCCGTAGCCGTCGCTGGCGCGCGGGTTGAGCAGCAGGATGGTCCAGCCGCGCTCGGCCAGTACCTGGTGGTAGAGGTGCACCGGGTCGGCCGCTCCGCTCCACGCGTTGTGCGGGCCGCCGTGGATGTCCATCAGCACCGGCGAGGGGCCGGTGGTCCTGGGGTCGCGCAGCAGCCGGCCGTGCACGACGGTGCCGTCGGAGATGGTGAACCGGCGGTCGACCAGGGTGAGCAGTTCGACGTCCGGCAGGGACTGCGCGCCGTGCGCGGTGAGCACCCGCTCGGTGCCGTCGGCCGGGTCCACCAGCGCGACCTCGGCGTACGAGGACGGGGTGGACAGCACGATCGCGACCGGGCCGGGGGTCCGGGGCACGGAGAGGCCGGAGACGCAGCGGCCGGTACCGCCGAGCACCGGACGTGTGGCGCCGTTTTCGAGGTCGAGCGCGTACAGGTGGGTGTTGCCCTCCTCGCGGAGGCAGAACAGGAGTTCGCGATCCCCGGGCGTGGTCTGCGGCAACGCGCCCGGGTAGCCGGCGCCGCCGGGCATCACGTTGCGGTCCAGGGCACCGACGAGATCCTCGGCAGGGCCGCCGGCGAGCGGCACGCGCAACATGCGGGTGTGCCCGGTGCGGGTGTGCTCGCTGCCCAGCACCAACAGGGACTCGCCGTCGGGGGTCCAGCCGACCCAGCCGGCCATGCCGTCCGCGGAGCCGACCCGTTCGGCCGGCGCACCGGGGGTGGACACGTCGACGACGTAGGCCGCGGATTGCATGGTCAGGTCCGCGTCCGCGCCCAAACCGGCGCCGTAGGCCAGCCGTCGTCCGTCCGGCGACCAGGTCGGGTCGGTCGCGTGCCAGTCGCCCTCGGTGACCCGGGTGACCTCGCCGGAGGCCAGGTCGAGCACGTGTACGTGGTTGCGCAGGGTGCCCAGCAGGCCCGCGCCGTCCGCCTGGTAGTCCGCCCTGTCGATGACCATCGGCGCGTTCGCCCGGGCGGCCCGCGCGGCGTCGTCCTCGCCCGCGACGGCGTGGATGTCGATCACGGCGCCGAACGCCAGGCGGGTCCCGTCGGGGCTCCACACCGGTTGGCCGGCGCCCATCGGCAGGCTGGTCAGCTTGCGCGGCTCGGCGCCGTCCAGCGGCAGCTCCCATACCTGCGGCGGGCCGTCGACCGCGCGCAGGAACACGACACGGGTGCCGTCCGGCGACCACACGGGGGTGCTGTCCGAGGGGCCCTGGGTGAGCTGTTCCGGCTCGCCGCCACCCGAGGCGACCTGCCACAGGCTGCGTACGTCGCGGTCCGCATCCGGATCGACACGGACCAGGGTGTACAGCACCCGGGTGCCGTCGGGAGAGATCGCCGGCTGCGCGGGCAGCGCGATCGCGGTCAGGTCGTCCAGACGCAGACGTCGTGTCATGGCTTGCTCCATCCTGGTCGGCCCGTCCCGGTCGCCGCCCGGGTCGGTCCGGTACCGGGTACGCCCGGCTACGAACCGGGACGGCGAGTCTCCGATCGACGCCGAAACCGAACCGCCCGTCGCGCGGGGTGACCGCGAGGGAGGGTGTCGGCGTTCGTCGGTGGTGTCGAAGTCTTTCGCGGCGCTGGCCCGACGCTAGCCCGGTGCGAACGCGGTGGACTTCGTGGGCACGGACCAAGGACCACCGCGCTTTCGGTGCCATCCCACCAGGCGCGGGCTCGGCCCAGCGGGTAGATGCGCGGGGCCCGGCCGACGAGTGCGCTATCCGGGTCCGTCGGCCGGCGCCGCGAGCTCGTCGCGCAGGATGCTGTAGAAGACCGTGTCGCGCCATCGACCGTCGCGGAAGGTGTAGGCACGCGCCACGCCTTCGCGGGTGAAGCCGACCTTTTCCAGGGCGCGTTGCTCGGCGATGTTGTCCACCTCGGTGCCGGCCTCGATCCGGGCCACCTGGGTGTGGGCGAACAGGTAGCGCACCAGCAGGAGTTGGGCCCGGGTGCCGATCCCTCGGCCGCGCGCCTCGGGGAACAGGTTGATGCCGACGTTCCAGCAGTGCGAGGTGCGCGACGTGACGATCCTGCGCCAGGCCACGAAACCTGCGACCTCCGGACCGCAGACCACCGGCAACAATCCCTGGTCGTCGCCGAGCAGGCCGTTCTCCGCCCACCTGCGCCGCCAACCGTTCGGATCCGACCAGCCGTACCAGCCGAACGGGCCGGCCGCGTCGGGATCGATCAGGAAGCGTTCGAGAAGGGGTATGTCCGCTTCCGCCGCGGGGCGCAAGGACACCTGGTCGCCACTCATGAGCCGACTCCGTCCGGTCGTCACCGGCACCGGCACCGGGCCGGACCGGCAGCGTACGAAGCCGGTGTCCCGGGGGCGCGATGGGTGCGGTTGGTCAAGGCAGCCGACACTACCCGCGGCGCCGACCGGGCAGCGCTTCGCTGCACCGGTACGTCATCGCGGATCGCCTCGTCACGAACGGGAATGCGGCGGATCCGATTCGGGGCGGTTGGCCAGCAGGCGACGCACCCGGGCACGGAAGGAAGGCCCGGATCCGTCGGGCGCCGGCCGCTCGGCCACCGGATCCGGCGTCGACTCGCTCCATCGACGGGCCTGCCACACCAGGGCGGCCAAATCGTCGGCACCGGGCTCCCGGGATGCATCGCTCTGCGTCATGCCGAGCCGCTGCCCGCCCCAGGAGGCCCGCACGGCTGCCGAATGATCACGAATGCGCGACATATCCATAACAACGCCGAAATCCGCCTTGCCAGACAAGCGCTTCGGCGACCCCTCCGCCGACCTTCGGCGGCGGATCCCGACGCCGAACTCCCCCGAATCATCGCGAGGTTGCGAACTCCGCACCCCGGCTCGGTCGTTCCCGCGGGCCTGCTCCCGCCTCCCGGCGACGGTTCGCAGACGGGCGCGGTGCGGGCAGGTGACGTGCGCGCGGGTGGGGTGCACGGGTGGGATGGATGGGCGCAGGCCGGGTGGGGTGACGTGGTGGAGGTGGGGCGCGGGAAGTCCCCGGTCCGGCATGTTCCGCATGACGCACGCCATGTTGACGGCCCGTTCGGGCGAGTGCTTTGGTAAGGCTCGCCTGATTCCGAAATGTGTTCGAATTCCTGAGTGGGGTTACCCGTGTTCGCCAACTACCTGATAGGTCTGCGCGAGGGCCTGGAGGCGGCCCTGGTGGTCAGCATCCTGATCGCCTATCTCGTCAAGAGCGAGCGCCGGGACGCGTTGCCGGCCGTGTGGCT
>NZ_JBHZAV010000338.1:0-5275 GCF_042754445.1 Embleya sp. NPDC059213 | reverse complement strand
CGCGGTAACTGAGGTGAGCCGGAATTCTTGCCGGCGGCGGGAGTTCGTCGGCCGTCGTCTCGGCCCGTCCGATCGCCCCCGACGCGTGGACCTGGGGCCGGGCCGAGCGGACCGCGAGCAGGGCGGCCAGCATCGCGCCCGCGTCCGGGTACCGGTCGGCGACCGGCTTGGCCATCGCCCTGGCGAGTAAATCATCCACCTCGGACGGGAGTTCCGGCACCTCGGCGGACACGAGCGGCACCGCGGAGTGGATGTGCCGATACATCATGGCCGGCGAGTTGGCGGCGGGGTAGGGGACCCGGCCGGTCAACAGTTCGTAGAGCAGGCAGCCGACGGCGTACACGTCGCCGGCCGGACCGGCCTCGCCGCCCTGGATCACCTCGGGCGGCATGTACGCGACCGTCCCCAGCACCGAGCCGGTCGCGGTCAGCCGGCTCGAATCGCTGCCGGTGATCCGGGCGATCCCGAAGTCGGTGACCTTGAGCCCGCCGTCGACGCGCACCATCACGTTGGCCGGCTTGACGTCGCGGTGCACCACGCCGTGCCGATGCGCGTGGTCCAGTGCGGCCAGCACGGCGCGCCCGATCGGCAGCACCTCTTCGAGCGGTAACGACCCGCGCCCGGCCAGCAGTTGGGCGAGCGTGTGACCATCGATGAGTTCCATCACCAGGTAGGCGACCATGTCGCCGAAGTGATCGATCTCGTCCTGGTCGTGCACGATGACGATGCCGGGATGGTTCAGCGCGGCGGCGGCCCGGGCCTCGGTGAGGAACCGGCGGCGGACCACCGGATCGTGCGCGAGTTCGGGCGCCAGCAACTTCACCGCGACATCGCGACCCAGCCGGGTGTCCCGCGCCCGGTGCACCAGGGCCATCCCGCCCCGACCCAGGAGCGGCCCCAATTCGTATCGCCCGATCCTGTCCACCGTTGCCCCCCGTCGCGCGGCCCCGACCGGCGGGCGTCCGACGCGTGACCATGGTGCCGGCCGAGGCGACGCCTCATGCGGGAGTCGGCAAAGGACGAGGGTTATCCCGATCCGGGTGGTGTGGACGCCTCCGTTTGCGGGGTGTGCCAGCGGTAGATGTACTCGGGGCGACCGGCACCGCCGTACCGCGGTTCGCGCGAGACCAGGCGGCGGGCGGACAGGTGGTCCAGATAGCGGCGGGCGGTCGGGCGGGAGACGCCGACCGCGTCGGCGATGTCGGCCGCGGAGGTCACCGCGCCGGTGCTCAGGTGCGCCACGATCGCCTCGAAGGTGGCGGCGGCCAGGCCCTTGGGCAGCGGCGGCGCGTCGGAGGTGCGGCGCAGCGCGGCGAACGCCTGGTCGACCTCGCGCTGTCCGGTGGCGGTCGGCGCGGCTCCGGCCTCGCCGATCTGCCGGCGGTATTCCGCGTAGCCGTCCAGGCGTTCGCGGAACGCGGCGAACGAGAACGGCTTGAGCAGGTATTGCACGACTCCCAGCGACACCGCCGAGCGCACCAGCCGCAGGTCCCGGGCCGAGGTGACGGCGATGACATCGGCGTCGTGGCCCTGGCCGCGCATGGTTCGGCACAGGTCGAGGCCGTGCAGGTCCGGGAGGTAGAGGTCGAGCAGGACGAGGTCGACCGGTCGGGTGGACAGCAGGCGCAGCGCCTCGGTGCCGCTGCCGGTGACGCCGACCACCTCGAACTCCGGGACGCGGCCGGTGAAGACCGCGTGGGCCTCGGCCAGGACCGGGTCGTCCTCGACGACGAGGGTGCGGATCATGCTTCCTCCCCCGGGCGTTGGGCGGGCAGTGCGGGCCGGTCGGGCAGTGTGGGTTGTGCGGGCAGCGCGGGCAGGCGCACGGTGAACACCGCGCCGCCGGTGTCGCCGCGGGCGACGTCGACGGTGCCGGCGTGTCGGGCGACGGTGGCGCGCACCAGCGCCAGGCCCAGGCCGCGGTCCTGGGATCCGTAGGGCTCCTTGGTGCTCCAGCCGCGCTCGAACACCCGCGCGGCGAGCGGTTCGTCGATGCCCGGGCCGCTGTCCGCGACCCGAAGCAGCAGGCCGCCGTCGGCGGCGTCCGGGTCGGCACCGACGGTGACCCGCACGGTGCGCGGCGGCGGCGCCGACACGGCCGCGTCGATCGCGTTGTCGACCAGGTTGCCCAACACGGTGACCAGGTCGCGTGGTTCGAATCGGGAGGCGAACGCGTCGAGCGGGCCCGGCCCGTCGTGGTCGGTCGCCGGCCCACCGGTCACCGTCAGTTGCACACCGCGTTCGGCGGCCTGTGCGTGCTTACCGAACAGCAGTGCGGCCAGCGCGGGTTCGTGCACGGCGGCGGTGAGTTCGTCGGCCAGGTCCTGGGCGGCGGCCAGTTCGCCGGTGGCGAAGCGGATCGCCTCGGCTCCGCGCCCGAGTTCGATCAGCGCGACGATCGTGTGTAGTCGGTTGCCCGTCTCGTGCGCGGACGCCCGCAGCGCCTCGGCGAAGCCCTTGACCTGGTCGAGTTCGCCGACCAGGGCGCGCAGTTCGGTGTGGTCGCGGAAGGTGGCCACCATGCGATCGTCGCGGCCGGTGGGGCTGATGTTGACCGCGAGTGCGCGAGTGTTGCACAGGTGGATCTCGTCGGTGACGGTGCGACCGGCGGTGAGGGTGTCGGCCAGGGTGCCGTCCAGGCCCAACGTGCCCACATGCCGCCCCTCGGGCACGGGGGGAAGCGCGAGCAGCCGGACCGCCTCGTCGTTGGCCAACACCAGCAGGCCCGCCGAGTCCACCACGATCAGGCCCTCGCGAACGGCGTGCAGCACCGCGTCGTGGTGTTCGTACACCCGGCGCAGCTCGACCGGCCCCAGGCCCAGGGTCTGTCTGCGCAGTCGATGGTGCACCGCCATGCTCGCCGCGCAGGCCACCGCGAGGGCGGCGGCGGCGACCGCGAGGACCAGCGGGACGTCCTGGCCGACCAGGGCGTCGACGCGGTGGTTGGTGACGCCGACCGAGACCAGCGCGACCGGGCGGCCGGCCGGGCCGATCACCGGGACGACGGCACGCACCGAGGGGCCGAGCGAGCCGGTGTAGGTCTCGGTCGAGGTTCGTCCCTGGGCCGCGGCGTCGATGTGGCCCAGGAAGGTCCGGCCGATCCGAGTCGGGTCGGGGTGGGTGAAACGGGTGCCGTCGACGCTCATCACCACCACGAAGTCGACGCCGTTCTCCTTGCGGATCCGCTCCGCGATCGGCTGGAGCCGGGCGGTCGGGTCGGCGGCGGTCGCGGCCTCGGCGAGGCCGGGCGCGCGGGCCAGGGTGCGGGCCACGTCGAGCGCGCGCTCCCGGGCGGTCTGCTCGCCGGATCGGCGTACCGCGTGGACGGCGACGCCCGAGCCCGCCGCGACGAGCAGCAGGACGAGGGCGAGCTGCCACAGCAGCACCTGCCGAGCGATGCTCTGGTTGGCCATGCGCGAATTATCACTGGACGTCCGGGCCGTCTCGCAAGGCGACCGCTGCCGGTATTTCACCCGTTTTACGGCGATTCGTCAGCAATTTCGTCGTGCGCGTAATGCGCGTAAGCACCGTCGCGCTCCGTCGCCGCGCCAATCTACGTCCCGTAACGCGCTGTTTCGCCGATGTTTCCGCCGCCTGCCCGTCCGCCCGTCCGCCAGGGCGCGCGGCCCGGTGCCGCTCCGGTGTCGCAGCGTTCCCGTCCGCTCGACCCGACATCCCTCCGGGAGGCCCCAGATGTCCCAGGCCACCACGACCGATCCGGTCGCCGGCGCAGCCGACCCGCCCCCCACCGGTCCGCCGCCGCCTCAGCCGCCTGCGGCCCGTCGGCCCTGGTACACCCTGCTGTACGTATGGGTCCTGGTCGGCATCCTCGCCGGCATCGTGGTCGGCGCCGCGTGGCCGCACACCGGCGAACAGTTGCGCCCGCTGGGCGACACGTTCGTCAACGCGATCAAGATGATCATCACGCCGATCATCTTCGTGACCGTGGTGACCGGTATCGCGGGCGTCGACAGCCTGCGCGGTGCCGGTCGGATCGGCTGGAAGTCGCTGGTCTACTTCGAGGCACTGACCACCATCGCGCTGATCCTGGGCCTGGTCGTGATGAACGTGCTGCGCCCGGGCGACGGGGTGCACGCCGACGTCGGCTCGATGAAGGTCTCCGCGACCGCGCAGGGCTACATCGACAAGGGCGAGGCGCAGTCCTGGTGGCACTTCCTCACCGACCTGGTGCCCAGCAGCGTGGTCGGTGCCTTCGCTGACGGCGACGTGCTCCAGGTGTTGTTCTTCGCGGTGCTCTTCGGCATCGCGATCAAGCTGGTCGGGCGCCCGGCGGAAGGCATCGCGATCGGCGTGGAGCGGACCGGCCGGGTGTTGTTCGCGGTGCTGCGGATCGTGATGTACGCGGCGCCGGTCGGCGCGTTCGGCGCGATGGCGTTCACCGTCGGCAAGTACGGGCTCGACACGCTGACCAGCCTGGGCAAGTTGGTGGCGATCTTCTACGGGACGAGCCTGTTCTTCGTGGTGGTCGTGCTCGGCCTGGTGATGGCCGCGATCCGGCTGAACATCCTGCACCTGCTGCGGTACATGAAGGACGAGCTGCTGATCGTGCTGGGCACCTCCTCCAGCGAGAGCGTGTTGCCCCGGGTGATCACCAAGATGGAGAACCTGGGCGTGCCCCGGCAGGTGGCCGGGCTGACGGTGCCGAGCGGATACTCCTTCAACCTCGACGGGACCTGCATCTATCTGACCCTGGCCGCGCTGTACGTGGCGCAGGCCACCGACACACCGCTGTCCATGGGGCAACAACTGAGCCTGGTCGCGGTGCTGCTGCTGACCTCCAAGGGCGCGGCCGGGGTGACCGGATCCGGGTTCATCGTGCTGGCCGCGACGTTGTCCACGGTCGGGCACGTGCCGGTGGCCGGGATCATGCTGGTGTTCGGCATCGACAAGTTCATGAGCGAGTGCCGCGCGCTGACCAATGTGTGCGGAAACAGCGTGGCGAGTCTGGTGGTGGCCTCGTGGGAGGGCGTCCTGGACCGGGACCGGGCCCGCAAGGTCCTGGCCGGCGAACCGGTCGCGCCACTCGACGCCCTCGACCCGATCCCACCGGCCGCACCGGGCGGGCAGTCGACGACCGACGCACCGGGCGCGGTGTCGATCACCAAGGGGGCCCCGGTCGCGGCGGCGCACTGAGCGCGGCCGGACGGCCCGGCCCCCCCCCCCCCCCCGCGGCGGGGTGGGGGGGGGGCGGGCGGTGTGGTTTAAAACAAAACCATCCCACCCGACAACCAAAAAAAAAGGTAGACGGGGTATG
>NZ_JBHZAV010000337.1:0-5309 GCF_042754445.1 Embleya sp. NPDC059213 | reverse complement strand
CGTTCGGGGTGGTGTCGCGTCTTTCGGCCTGTTCGGGCGTGGTGCCGGGCGGGCCGTCGCGTCGGCTTCGTCGCCGGTGCCGCCGCCGTGCCGCCGCGCCCCCCCCACGTGCACGACGTTGGCACCGGTGCCCGTGCCGCGGGGTGGGTCGGGCGGTCGTGTGGGACCTGGATGGGACCGGTGGCCCGGGTGCTTGGGACATGGGGCGGCCTAGCGTGACCGATGTCCGGACGAGGAGGGATGTCGATTCCGTCGACAACGTCCCTCCGTGGCATCCGTAGTAGGCAAGGGATGGAGAAGATCATGACGTACGACGACAGTTACGAGCCCCCGGCGCTGGTCGAGATCGGCGACTTCACCGAACTCACCCTCGGCGTCTGGTGGGGTTGCCCCTCGGACATCTTCGGCGGTCTGACGCCGTTCGCCTGCTGACGTTCGTGGTCGGCGGGTCGCCGGGGGACCGGTGCGGAGGCGCCGCGTGCGCCTCCGCACCACCCGGCGCCGCCCATCTCGCCGACACCGCACCGGATCACCACGCCTGGGAGTAGGCCATGGAATTCCTGATCCTGCCGGATACCTCGGTGCCGGCCCCGATCGCCGTCGCGAACGCCGGACCACCACCGTGGCGCTGCATCGCACACGCGTCGGGCCGACCGTGGCTGATCGGACACTGGTGCGACGACGACATCACCGTGGTCGTCGCCGGCACCCGTCGCCTCGTGCTCTTCGGGCGGACCCGCCTCGACATCGCCGCGGCCACCCGCACGCTGGCCCGGGCCGAGTCGCCCCACGACCTGGACGAGTTGGCCCGCACCCTCCCCGGCAGCATCCACCTGCTCGCCTCGATCGACGGCCGGATCCGCGCCCAGGGCGCCCTGGCCGGCACCCGACAGATCTTCCACACCCGCGTCGCGGGCGTGACGGTGGCCGCGGACCGACCCAGGCGGCCGGCCGACCTGGTCGGGGCACATCTGGACGAAGAGGCCCTGGCACTGCGCCTGTTGGCCCCCGGCGCGCCCTGGCCACTGACCACCCGCACGGTCTGGACCGGTGTCGGGCAACTCGACGCGGGTTGCTGGTTGCACATCGACACCGACGGCGCCGCCCGTACCGTGCGCTGGTGGCAGCCGCCGCCCGCCGAAGTCCCGTTGCGGCACGCGGCGGCCGGCGTGCGCGACGCGATTCGCGAGGCCGTCGCGGTACGAACCGCGCCCGGGCGCACGGTCAGTGCCGACCTGTCCGGCGGACTGGACTCCACCGCCCTGTGCTTCGTCGCCGCGGCCGGCGAGGGCACGCTGCTCACCCACCATTGGCAGCCCCTCGACCCCGCCAACGACGACACCCGGTGGGCCGAACGCGCCGCGGCCCTGCTGCCCACCGCCCACCACCGAACCGGCGGCCCGACCGACGGCCCCGGTTGGCTCGACGAGAGCGGGGACCCGCACACGGGGGCCGAGTACGCCCTCGACACGCAGGGTCCGCTCCCGTGGAGTCGCAACCTGGCCCGGATGGAGTACGTCGCCCGCGACTCCGCCGCCCGCGGTGCCACCGTGCACCTGATGGGCGTCGGCGGCGACGAACTGTTCTCCGTCACGCCCGCCCACCTGCGCACCCTGGTCCGCCGGCGCCCGCGCACCGGCGTGCCGGCGCTGCTGCGCTGTCGCGCGCTCAACCGTTGGGGCCTGCTGCCCACCCTGCGCGGCCTGATCGACAACGAATCCTTCGCCGGCGCCCTGCGCACCGGAGCGCGGCGGATCACCGCCCCCGCACCGCCGCCGGCGCGGGTCTTCATGGGCTGGGCCCCCGAACCGCGGCTGCCCGCCTGGGTGTCCCCGAGCGCCGCCGCGACCGTGCGCCGGCTGCTGCTCGAAGCCGCGGCGCAGGGCCCCCGGCCGCTGGACCCCGACCGCTCCCGGCATCAGCTCGTCGAGGGGGTCCTGCACGGGGGAGCCGCGATCCGCGAGATGGGGTGGATCCTGTCCCGTCACGGCATCGACCTGGCCGCACCCTACCTGGACGACCGGGTCGTCGAGGCGGTCCTGTCGGTCCGACCGGAGGACCGCATGGTGCGCGGCGGCTTCAAGCCGATCCTGACCACCGCGCTGCGCGGAGTGGTCCCGGACGAACTCCTGGCGCGGCGCAGCAAGGGCGACTTCAGCGCCGAGTTCCACGCGGCCGTGGAGCACAACCGGCACCGGGTCGCCGAATGGTGCGCGGACCTGCGGCTGGCCCGGCTGGGCCTGGTCGACGCCGATGCCCTGCGCGCCGCGCTGTTCGCCCCCAGTCCCGACACCGCGCCACTGGCCCGGTTCGAGAACACCCTGGCCTGCGAGAGCTGGCTGCGTTCCGTCGAAGCACGCGAACCACAACTCGCGTCGCGATAGGAGGACTTCCGATGACCATCACCCTGGCTCCGCACGTCACCAGCACCGAAGTGTCGGACGGGCTCGTGCTGCTCGACCAACGCAAGGGCCGGTACTGGCAGTTGAACCGGACCGGCGCCTACACGCTGTGCCTGCTCCTGGAGGGCCACTCCGCGGCCGGCGTGGCGGCCCGACTGGCGGAGAAGTCCCCGGCCGCCGCGGCCCAGGCGGACACAGACGTCCGCGACCTGCTGCGCGCCCTGTGCGAGGCTCGTCTGGTGGTGTCGTCATGACGATGCCGGTCATCGCGGAACAGCCGATCCCCCTGGTCTGGCACCGACACGTCACGGCGCGCCTGGCGGTCGCGGTGGCCCGCCCGTTGGCACTGCTCCCGCCGCGTCGACTGCGCCGGGTGTTGCGGGTGGTGAGCCTGGGCGCCCGACCCGCCGGCGTCGCCGAGGCGACCCAGGCGCGGCACGCCGTGGTGTCGGTCAGTGCGCGCTGCGCCGGACAGGGCTGCCTGCAACGGTCGGTGGCCACGGTGCTGTTGTGCCGGATTCGGGGGACGGCGCCGGACTGGTGTACGGGAGTGCGCACCCAGCCGTTCCGGGCGCACGCGTGGGTCGAGGCGGCGGGCACGCCGATCGGGGAGAGCGGCGACATGGCGTTGTTCCATACCGTGCTGAGCGTGCGCCGACCCGTCGGGAGGTCGTCGTGAGTGTCACCGCAGCGCGGCGAAATGCGCTCTCCGGGACGCCCGTTCACAAAGCCGCCGGCGACGGGACGGCGATCCGGACCGAGGGCCTGGGCAAGCTCTACGGCGATACCGAGGCCGTGGTCGGTCTGGACCTGGAGGTTCCGGCGGGCCGAATCTTCGGCTTCCTCGGTCCCAACGGCGCGGGCAAGAGCACCACGATCGGCATGTTGTGCACGCTGGTGCGGCCGACGCTGGGCCGGGCGCAGGTCGCGGGCTGCGACGTGGGCACGCAACCGGACGAGGTACGGCGGCGCATCGGGCTGATCTTCCAGGAGTCGACGCTCGACGTGGATCTGACCGCCGAGGAGAACATGCGGTTCCAGGCCGACCTGTTCGGCGTGCCGCGCCGGCGTTCGCGGACGACGATCCCGGCGCTGTTGCAGTTGGTGGATCTGGCGCAGCGCGCGAACTCGCCCGTGCGCACGCTTTCCGGCGGCATGCGCCGGCGATTGGAGATCGCCCGGGGGCTCCTGCACGCGCCGCGGGTGTTGTTCCTGGACGAGCCCACCACCGGACTGGATCCGCAGACCCGCGCGGCCGTGTGGGAGCACCTGCACCGACTGCGCCGCGAGCAGGGCATCACCGTCTTCCTGACAACGCATCATCTGGAGGAGGCGGAGCACTGCGACCAGATGGCGATCATCGATGCGGGCGAGTTGGTGGCGCAGGGAACACCCGCCGCGCTCAAGGCGATCGTGGGCGCCGACCTGGTCACGCTGCACACCGCCGACGACGAACGGGCCGCGCGTGCCGTGCGGGAGCGGTTCGGCCTGGTCACGCAGGCCCACGAAGGGGGTCTGCGGCTGCGGGTGGCGGACGGCGCGGCGTTCGTGCCGCGCCTGTGCGCCGGAATCGGCGTGCCGGTGCGCTCGGTGCACGTGAAACCGCCCTCTTTGGACGACGTCTTCCTGCACTACACGGGGCGCACCATCCGCGAGGCCGACGGCGGCGCGGGCGCGGCTGCGGGTGTGCCGCAGGGCTTCGGACCGAGGAGGTAGCACCCATGGCCCACATCGAGATCGAGACCGCCGGCACGACGGGACCCGAACGGTCGGAGCCGGTGGCGTTCGCGCCGGTACGACCGCCATCGGTGGGACCCGGGCCCGAACCGCTCGCGCCCGAACGGCCGATGGTCGCCCGAGCCGCCGGATCGGCCCTCGCGCGGGACCTGCGCACCGTGCGGGTGTTGTGGCAGCGCGAGATGATCCGGTTCGCCCGCAACCGGGTCCGGCTCGCGATGGGGCTGGTCACGCCGCTGATGTTCCTGCTGATTCTGGGGACCGGGCTCAATTCCCTGGTCGGCGACTCGTCCGACGGCCTCGGCGACTACCGTGCGTACCTGTTCCCGGGTGTGCTGATCATGGCCGTACAGGCGCCGGCGATCGCCGTCGGGGTCACCATCGTGTGGGACCGACAGGCCGGATTCCTGCGGCAGATGCTCGTCGCGCCGGTGCGCCGCGGCGTGTTGCTGACCGGCATCTGTCTGGGCGGAGCCGCCACGGGCGCGGCCCACGGCGCCCTCGTCCTGGCCGTCGCGGGCGCGGCCGGGGTTCCCTATACCCCGCAACTGCTGCTGGTGCTTCTGGAGTTGGCGCTGATCTCGTTCGCCTTCACGGCGTTGGGCGTGCTGGCCGCGGTGTGCATCCGGCGGATCGAGACCTTCCAGGTGGTGGTCGGCATGTTCATGATGCCGCTGCTGTTCCTGTCCGGCGCGATGTTCCCGGCGCGCGGGCTGCCCGGCTGGCTCGGTGGCGCGGTCCTGGTCAACCCCCTGACCTACGGTGTCGACGCGCTGCGCCGCACGCTGCCCGGGGATGTCGCGACGCCCGGCGGCGTGGCGACGGGGCCACAGTGGTGGGGGTGGACGCCGCCGGTCCTGCTGGAGGTCGCCTTCCTCGCGGTGGCGGCGCTGGTGGCGTTGACCCTGGCCACGCGCCGCTTCGCGCGCGCCGAGTAGCCGCGCGGTCCGTCGCGACCGGGGACGGGACGGACCACGACCGGGCGCGGGCCGTGCGGGCCCGCCGTCCCGCGCGGTCGGCCGCTCAGGCCGTGCGGCGGCCGCGCCGGTAGACGGACGTCAACAACTGCGTCTTCGCCGGCCCCCACACCCGCCAGCACAGGTGCCACTCGTCCGGCGAGACGACGGTGAATTCCCCGTCGTAGCGATCGGCGGCGCAGGGGTGCCGGGT
>NZ_JBHZAV010000336.1:0-5482 GCF_042754445.1 Embleya sp. NPDC059213 | reverse complement strand
GCCTGTTTCCGGACCACCATCGGGCAACGACACCACGACATCCCTCGGGGGGCGGTCGCATGCAACGGCGCGCGCACATATCCATCTCCGTCCTGCTGGCCGGCGCCGCACTGACGGCTTGTCAGGGCGACGACTCCAAGGCCGAACCCGCGGCCGGCGCCAAGTCGTCCAAGTCCGCCGCGGGCGCCTCGGCCCCGGCCGGCGGCTCGGCGGTCGACCCGCTGCAGAACGAGCAAGGCACCGGCCCGGGCCTGGCGCCGCTGACCTCGGCCGCCGACCTGACCCGGGCCCGGACGCTGATCGGGCGGGTGAACACCAAGGCCCGCGGTCCGCAGACCGGTTACGACCGGGAGAAGTACGGGCCGGCCTGGACCGACAGCGTCACCGACGTCCCCTTCGGCAGGAACAGTTGCGACACCCGCGACGACATCCTCAAGCGGGACGGCCAGGGGACCCGGTGGAAGGACGACAAGGGCTGCGTCGTGAACACGATGACGCTGCCCGATCCGTACTCCGGCAAGGACATAGCGTTCACCAAGGCCAAGGCGTCCGCGGTGCAGATAGACCACGTGGTCCCGCTCAGCGCCTCCTGGCAGATGGGCGCGGCGCAGTGGGACGCCGACAAGCGCCGCCGACTGGCCAACGATCCGCTCAACCTGCTCGCGGTGGACGGCCCGATCAACGGCGGCAAGGGCGATTCGAGCCCGGCCACGTGGCTGCCGCCGAACAAGGTGGTCCGCTGCTCGTATGTGGTGCGCTACGCGCAGGTCTCGATCAAGTACGACCTGCCGGTGACCGACGCGGACAAGCAGGCGATGCTCGCGCAGTGCGGCGGGTGAGCGAGTAGCGAGCCGGTCGGGTCGCGCCGAAGCTCGGGCCGTGCCCCGAGGCGAACGCTCGCGGCGGTCGAGCGAGCAAGCCGGCCGGGCCGCCTACGGTCGCAACACGACCTTGCCGAGGTTGGCGCGCGCCTCGATCACCGCGTGCGCCTTCGCCGCGTCCGCGAGGGCGAACGTCTCGTGCACCGCGACCCGGAGCCGGCCCGCCGCCGCCAGGTCCCACAGTTCCCGCCCGTGCCGTTCGTATCGCTCCGGAAACGCGGTGGCGAACCGCGCCATCGACATCCCGGTGATCGTCCGCGCGCCCGCGAGCAGTTCCCACGCGGGCACCGTTCCGCCGCCGGAGTTGAAGAAGACCAACCGTCCGAACGGCGCGAGCGCGCCCACCGCACGCGGCAGTACGTCACCACCGACCCCGTCGAGCACGACGTCGACCGGCTCGCCCCACGACCGGGCGTCGTAGGGCACCACGTCGTCGACGCCCAGACCGCGCAGGAAGTCAGCCTTGTCGAGCGAGCCGACGGCCGCCACCACGCGCCGGGCGCCGCGCACCCGGGCCAGTTGCACGGCCAGATGACCGACTCCGCTCGCGGCGCCGGTGACCAGGACGGACTTCCCCTCGACCGAGCCGGCCGAGGCCAGTGCGGCGAGCGCGACCTGACCGCCGCGCACCAGCGCGACCGCGTCCACGGCGCTCGCGGCGGCCGGGATGTGCGACGCGGTGAAGATCGGTGCCGGGGCCAGTTCGGCATAGGCGTTGGTGAACGAGATCGCGACCACCCGATCCCCGACCGCGTATCCGGTGACGTCCGCACCGATCGCCGCCACGTCGCCGGCCACCTCCCCGCCGAACACCCCGGGCAGCGGCAGCCCACCCTCGCGCACCTTCCGCACGCTCGGCAGGCTCACCCCGATCGCCTCGGTACGGATCAGCAATTCGCCCGGCCCCGGCTCGGGCTCCTCGGCCTCCTCCACCCGCAACACTTCCGGACCGCCGTACTCGTAATAGCGAACGCGACGCACACACACCTCCGAGAACCTGGCGAATATCATGGGGAACTCCAACGATATGCACTCGGTCGTGGGAAAGTCCAACGATTCTCCGGGTAGGCTGCCCCCATGGTCGACAAGCTGCCCGCCCCCGCCCGGATCCGCGCCCTGCCCAGTTGGCTGCTCGGTCGCGCCGCCGCCCACGGCCGGGGACTGGTCCGGGAGGCACTGGCTTCGGACGGCATGCCGATGCTGCACCACCTGGTGCTGATCGCGGTCCGCGAGTACGGCCCGGTCGCACAGGCCGAACTCGCCCGCGCGGTGGGCATCGACCCCAAGGACATGGTCGCGATCCTGAACGCTCTCCAGACCGACGGCCTGGTCACCCGCACCCCCGATCCCCGCGACCGGCGCAAGAACGCGATCACCACCACTCCCGCCGGCGAACAGCGGCTGGTCCGCCAGGAACCGCTCGTGGACGCCGCGATGGACGAACTGCTCGCCCCGCTCGACCCCGCCGAGCGAGCCACCTTCACCGCCCTGCTCCTGCGCGTGGTGGCCGCCGGCGAATCCAGCGTGTCGTAGGGTCCGCGCATGCCCTCAGGCACCTACTCCTTCCACGACCCGCACGACGGCACCCCGCTCGGCGAGGAACGCTTCTCCTGCGCACCCGGCCCGATCGGGTGGCGCTACACGGGAAGCGGCATCGACCTGACCCTGGACGCGCGCGGCCGGCCACTGCGCCTGGAGGCGCTCGCCGGTGGCTGGCGGGTGCGCGGCGGCGCGACGGTCGTGGACGGCGCGGCCGGGGTGGTGTGGTTGCGCGGCGCGGCCGATCCGAACGTGGACGAGCCGGCGATCGAGGCCGAGGCGAAGGCCGCCGGCTTCACCGGTCGCTCGCCCGCCTTCCTGATCGCCACCGCGACCCTGCTGAACCTGGCCCCCGGCGGCTCCGCGCGGCTGCGCCTGATCGCGCTGACCGAGCCGGTACTGGCGGCACACACGGTGGACCGCTCCTGGACCCTGGCCGAGGTCGAAACCCACGACGGCCTGCTCGTCGAACGCTACGAGGTGGACGACCTGGCCACCGGCGAGCGCACGACCGTGCACCTGAGCGGCGATGTGGTCCTCGCCGCCCCCGGCATCGAACTCGAAGCCCTCGACACACCCCCGAACAGGCGGATCACGACGGCGGGGTGAACCCGGGTCGCGGTCCGCGCTCGGGATCGGCGGGGGGTACGACCGGGGCGGGTCGAACCTCGGGTGTGGTGCCGGCAGGGGTGGCGGGCGGCTGAGCGGGCTCGGGCGCGGGGGCCTGCTCGTGGACCGGCGCCCAGGCCGGCGTCCGACCCGGAGCCGGCTCCGACGGCCGTGCCGCGGCGGGTGCCGCCGGCGGCGCGGGCATCCACGCCGCAGCCCCGGCACCCGCGGGAGCCTCGGCGGCGAAACCACGCGGCCCGCCCGCGTACCGCTCCCAGTCCCGCCGCTGCCGCTCGGCCAATACCGCGGCCAGATACACCACCGGGTGCATTCCGGGCGGCGGGCCGATACCGATCCGGTTCGCGGTATCCGCCGTCAGCCGCAGGCCCAGCGACGCCTCTATCGCCGGATCCAGATCACCCCGCCGCGACAGGAATTGCCGAATGGCCAAGGCCAGATCGTCGGACAGCCCCGACAACTCGATCCCGGTCGCCCACGCCGACGCGGCCGGATGCAGCGGCAGCGGCAAATGCCGCGCGCCGGGAGTGCGCTCCCGCACCACGAACGTCCCGGCCACCATGTCGCCGAGCCGCTTGCCGTTCTTCGAGGCGAGCGAAGAGAACACCGCGCCACACCCGAACGTGGTCCAGAAATCCGCGAAGAAGCCGATCAACGCCCGCACCAACGCGTGCCGGAACCGAATCGGCCCGCCGTCGTCGCGAACCACCCGAAGCCCCAGCGCCATCTTCCCCGGCGACCGCCCGTGACTGGTCGTCTCCCACGCGACCGGCCAACCGACCACGACCAACACCAGAATCGACAACAACAACGCCGTCGCGAGCGCCTCGTCCGCGACCGGCACCGCCAGCGACACCAGCCAGACCGCGAGCAGCAGCAGCGCCACCTGCGCGGCCACGTCGATCGCCATCGCGATCGCCCGACTGGGCAACCGGGCCGGCCGCAGGTCGAGCGCGACCGCCTCCCCCGTGACGAGCTCGGACACGTCCACCTCCAGTGTGTGCGTCGATGCCACTCCCAGAGAGGATGCACCGTATGGATGTCGACGTGTTCGTCGCGGTACACCGCCACGAGTGGCAACGCCTGGAACAACTGACCCGCCGCCGGCGGCGATTGTCGGGCCCCGAGGTGGACGAGCTGGTGACGCTGTACCGCCGCACGGCCACCCACCTGTCGACGATCCGCTCCGCCGCGCCCGACCCGGTGCTGGTCGGCCGACTCTCCACCCTGACCGCGCGAGCCCGCTCGGCGGTCACCGCCCCCCGTACTCCGGCCTGGCGGGAGGCGGTGCTGTTCCTGACCGTTCGATTCCCCGTCGCGGTCTACCGCAGTCGCCGCTGGTGGGGCGTCACCGCGTTGGTCTTCGTCGCACTGGCCTCGATCATCGCCGCCTGGGTGGCCCACGACCCGGCGGTCCGCGACGCGGTCGCCGCCCCGGAGGACATCCGCCGGTTGACCCGCCCCGGTGGGGACTTCGAGACCTACTACTCCAGCGCCCCCGCGAGTTCCTTCGCCGCCCAGGTGGCCACGAACAACGCGTGGGTGACGGCCGGCTGCCTGGCCCTGGGCATCCTGCTCGGCCTGCCGGTGATCTACATCGTCTTCGGCAATGCGATGAACGTCGGCATCTCGGCCGGCCTGATGGCCGACGCGGGTCGCCTGGACGTGTTCTTCGGCCTCATCACCCCACACGGCCTGCTCGAACTCACCGCGGTCTTCATCGCGGCGGGCGTGGGCCTGCGCCTGGGCTGGACGGTGATCGACCCGGGCCCCCGCACCCGGGCCCGCGCGATCGCCGAGGAGGGCCGCATCGCCCTGGGCATGGCCCTCGGCCTGGCCCTGGTCCTGGTCGTCTCCGGCGTCATCGAGGCATTCGTGACTCCGTCGGGCCTGCCGACCTGGGGCCGCATCGCGATCGGCGTGACGGCCGAGGCCCTGTTCCTGGGCTACGTGGTGATCCTGGGCCGCCGAGGCCAATTCGCCGGGGAGCAGGGGGATGTGGCATCCTCGGACGTCGCGGACGAACTGCCGATGGTCGCCTGAAGGGGTGATCTTGACAGTCCACCGGCCGCACACGTAGATTCGAAGGGTTGTCGCAAAGTTGTTCAACGGCGCGACAGTCTGGTAGTCTCTGCCAGAGTCGAGCGGGGCGTCCGTCAAGGATCGCATTCCTGCCGCAGCATCACCATCGAATTACTCGATCATCGGTCGCGTTCATTCGCGACGGGTTGGGCTATTTGCTGTTCTTGTGCGTGTGGTTTTGGAATTCCCAATCGGCCGGAGCGTGGCAGAAACGGGTTACCGAATCTGCTAAGCTCGAAGAGCCGGAAGCCAAGGAAGCGAGAGTTTCGAAGGCGGAAAGCAACGGACGAAAAGCGGGTCGCAGGATCTGCTAGAGTCCGGAAGGCGGAAAGCGCGGAAACGCGGTGGAAGCC
>NZ_JBHZAV010000335.1:0-5488 GCF_042754445.1 Embleya sp. NPDC059213 | reverse complement strand
ACCGATATCTACACTTCTGTAGTGGTGGGCTGCGTCTGTTGTTTATAAGAGACTGGGAGCCCCGGGGCACACCGCCCACACGCAGCACGGAAGAGCGGATACGCGTCAGGTGGTCCCGGGGCGCCCCGGGACCAGTCCGTCCACGCCGAGCATCTCCCTGACCTCGTCCACATGCGCGTCCCCGGCCGGCAACAGCAGGTCCGAGGGCACGATCTCGTCATTCGGCACCGAGATGCCGACCTCGCGGACCTTGGACAGGAGCGCATCCAAGGCCGCGCGGAAGGCGGCGTCGTCGCCACCCTCGATCGCGACCTGAAGCTCGTCGTCGAAGCGGTTGAGCACATCCAGATGCTCCGCCGCGACGTCGAGCTGGCCCTCACCCACGATCCGCACGATCATGTGCCGTCTCCCTTGTCGAAACGCGGCCGGGGCTGTCCGGGACCGATCGCCGGCGGCGGGGTGCCACCGGAGAGCTCGGCCTTCATCCGCTCCAGCTCCAGTTCCACGTCCGACGTACTGGACAAACGCTCCAGCTCGGCGGTGATGTCGTCCTTCGCCATCCCGGTCGGGTCGTCGAGCGCGCCCGAGGCGAGCAACTCGTCGATCGCGCCCGCCCGGGCCTGCATCTGCGCGGTCTTGTCCTCGGCCCGCTGGATCGCGAGTCCGACGTCGCCCATCTCCTCGGAGATGCCGGCGACCGCGCCGCCGATCCGCGCCTGGGCCTCGGCGGCCGTGTAGGTCGCCTTGATGGTCTCCTTGCGGGTACGGAACGCGTCCACCTTGGCCTGCAGTCGCTGCGAGGCCAGGACGAGCTTCTCCTCCTCCGCCTGGAGGTTCTGGTGTTGGGTACCGAGGTCCGAGATCTGCTGCTGCACACCCGAGCGGCGCATGAGCGCCTCGCGGGCCAGATCCTCGCGACCGAGCGCCAGCGCCTTGCGGCCCTGGTCCTCGAGCTTGCCCGACTGCTGTTGCAGACCGGTCATCTGCAATTCGAGCCGCTTGCGGGAGGTGGCCACATCGGCCACGCCCCGGCGCACCTTCTGCAACAGCTCAAGTTGCTTCTGGTACGAGTAGTCGAGCATCTCGCGCGGATCCTCGGCCTTGTCGAGGGCCTTGTTGGCCTTCGCGCGGAAGATCATCGCCATTCGCTTCATTACACCGCTCATGGGCCTCGCGTGCCCCCTTCGTAGGCAACCCGTGCTGCTCCCTGAAGCCTAAATGCCCAAGCGACCTTGTGGCAGCAGGGCTTTGCCTCACTTGACGTGTTCCCGCCCGTGAGAGTTCCGCATCCGGGTCGCACCGGATCCGGGGAGCCTTGAAATGTCCACCGGCTCGAACACGTAGGCTTTGAGCGTGTTCCGACGACGTTCCCAAGCAGAGCCCGAGACCGCCGAGCAGTCCCTGGAGCGTCTCCAGGGTTCGCAGGCCGTCCGTGACCCCCAGGCCCCCAAGGGCCGTCCGACGCCCAAGCGCAGCGACGCCCAGGCCAACCGCAAGACCAAGGTGTCCGTCTCCAAGGACCCCAAGCAGGCGCGCAAGCAGGCCCGGATGCGGATGCGCGAGGAGCGCGAGACGCAGCGCCAGGCACTGCTGACCGGCGACGAGCGGGCGCTGCCGGCCCGCGACCGGGGGCCGCTGCGCCGGTTCGCCCGCGACTACGTCGACGCGCGCTACACGGTGGGCGAGTTCTTCCTGCCCTCGGCCGTGATCATCCTGATCCTGAGCATCCTGCCCAGCCTCGCGGTGAAGAACTTCTCGCTCTTCCTGTGGATCGCGGTGATCCTGCTGATCATCCTGGACTCCATCCGGGTCAACCTGGGCCTGAAGAAGGCGTTGCGGGCGAAGTTCCCCAAGGAGAACCTCAAGGGCGTCACGCCCTACGCGCTGATGCGCAGTCTCCAGCTCCGTCGGCTGCGGCTGCCCAAGCCGCAGGTCAAACGAGGCGAGAAGGTCACATGACCACGATCACCGGGCTGACCGGCGACCTGCACACCCAGGTCCGTCGCGAATTGGTGGCCCGTCAATTGGCCGAGCACATGACGCGACTGCGCGACCGGGGCCCGCTGCGGGTGCTGGACGTCGGCTGCGGACCGGCCTCGCCCGGCATACTGCTCGCCCGCGCCGGACACATCGTCACCTCGGTGAACACCGATACCGACGTGCTCACCAAGCTGCACGAGGATCTGGTCCACGAGAGTTCGGATGTGCAGGGGCGAATGCGCCTGGTCGAGGGCGACGGCGCCGAGGCCGGCCGGCACTTCCCGCCGGGCAGCTTCGACCTGGCCATCTGCCACGACGTGCTGGAGGCCCAGCCCGAGCCGGACGGCATGCTCGCCGCGCTGGCCCGGATGATGACCCAGGGCGGGCTGATCTCGGTCACCTCGCGCAACGCCGGTTCGTTGGCGATGCGCGCGGGCGCCGCGGCCCAGTGGACCGCGACGCTCAAGGGCCTGTCCGCGACCACGTATCCCAACCCGGCCGGCGGCACGTTGCGCGCGGACACCGTCGAGGGCCTGTGCACGGTGCTCGCCGACCTGGGCGCGCCGGTGCTGGACTGGTACGGGGTGGGCGTCTTCAGCGGTCTCCAGCCGGACGACGCCGAGCCGCCGCGCGGCCAGAAGGCATGGACGAACCTGCTCGCCTGCGAGGAGGACGCGTCCCGCCGCGACCCGTATCGGTTGATCGCGCCGGTCCTGCACGTGGTCGGCGAGAAGACGGTGCGCTGAGCCGCACCCGCCGTCGCGATGGGAGCCGTGTGAGTGGTGATGCCGCCGTCGTCGCGTGAGGCGTCCGACATAGGGTGTTCGCATGGAATTCCGACACCTCGGCCGCAGCGGTCTCGAGATCAGCGCGATCGCGTACGGCAACTGGCTCACCCACGGCTCCCAGGTGGAGGAGGACGCGGCGCTCGCGTGTGTGCGGGCCGCGCTCGACTGCGGGATCACCACCTTCGACACCGCCGACGTCTACGCGGAAACGCGGGCGGAATCGGTGCTGGGACGGGCGCTGAAGGGTGAGCGCCGCGAGGGCCTGGAGATCTTCACCAAGGTCTACTGGCCCACCGGCCCCGGTCGCAACGACCGGGGTCTGTCGCGCAAGCACATCCTGGAGTCGATCGACGGTTCGCTGTCCCGGCTGGGCACCGACTACGTGGATCTCTACCAGGCACACCGCTACGACTACGCGACCCCGTTGGAAGAGACCATGCTGGCCTTCGCCGACGTGGTCCGCTCCGGCAAGGCGCTCTACATCGGCGTCTCCGAGTGGAACGCCGAGCAGATCCGCGCCGGCGCCGAACTCGCCCGCGAGCTGCGGGTGCCGCTGATCTCCAACCAGCCGCAGTACTCGATGTTGTGGCGGGTGATCGAGGCCGAGGTGGTGCCGGCCTCCGAGGAGCTGGGGCTGGGCCAGATCGTCTGGTCGCCGATCGCCCAGGGCGTGCTCACCGGCAAGTACCTGCCCGGGCAGCCGCCGCCGGCCGGATCGCGCGCCACCGACGACAAGGGCGGCCAGGACTTCGTCTCCCGGATGCTCACCGACGACGTGCTCACCCGGGTGCAGCAGTTGCGCCCGCTGGCGGAGGAGGCCGGGCTCTCGCTCGCCCAGCTCGCCGTCGCGTGGGTGCTGCAGAACCCGAACGTGTCGGCGGCGATCATCGGCGCGTCCCGTCCGGAGCAGGTGCACGAGAACGTCAAGGCGGCCGGCGTCAAGCTCGACGAGAGCCTGCTGACCCGGATCGACGTGCTCCTGGACCCGGTGGTCAACCGCGATCCGGCGCTCACCCTGAGCCCGACCACTCGCCCGTAGCGGTCGCTTGGGATGATGAGAGGCGCGGCCTCGGCCGCGCCTCTCGCATGCTCGGTCGCGGGAGGGATCAGCCCTCGGCGGCGCGCAGGCTCATGTGCTCGTACACGACGGCGTCGTCCTCGAGCAGGCTCACCTGTTCGATGCCGGCCGCGAGCAGGTCCTTCCAGATCTCGCCGAGCCAGCTCTCCGCGTCCGACTGGTTCGTGAAGTCCTCTGCCTGCGGTCCGTCGACCGGGGCACCGTTCGCGTCCTCGTACCGCCACACCCACGACATGTCGGGCTCCTCACCTCGGGATCTCGGACCGTCATAAAGACCTGCACAGTAGATCAAGCCCGACCACCTCATAGCCAGGAGCACGACGACACCCATGGAGCTGACGCTGCTCGGCACGGCCGGTCCCAAGGGCTGGCCCCAGCCGTTCTGCACCTGTGCCTCCTGTCTGGGGTGCACCGGTCCCGTGGTGCGCGGACCCGCGTGCGTGCTGCTCGACGGCACGCTGCTGCTCGACTGCGGGCCCGAACCCGCGCACGCGGCCGCACGGGCCGGACACCCGCTGACCGGGGTGCGGAGACTGCTCCTGAGCGGTCCGGCCGAGTCCGCGCCGCTGGCCTGGCTGCCCGCCGCCGGGCTGGTCGAGGTGATCGCGCCGTCCGGACCACCGGCCTGGCTGCCCGCGCCCTCGGCGGGCGGACCGCAGTGGCGGCAGGTGGCCGAGGAGGACACCCTCGACCTGGACGGGCACCGCATACGGGTGTTGCCCGGCGGTACACCCGGCCGCGTCGCGTACGAGGTCACCGGCACCGACGGGACGCGTCTGCTGTACGCGCCGCCCTCGACGCTGCCACCCGAGGCCGAGGCGGTCCGGGCCTGGACGCGCGAGGGCGGGCACTACGACGTGGTGCTCCTGGACGTGGTCTCGTGGCCGGAGCGGCTGGCCACGCTGCGCCGCGACGGTGCGGTCACCGAGGACACCGACGTACTCGCGATACACCTGTCGCACGAGTCGCCGCCGGGCGAGGAACTGCACCGTCGGCTGGCCGCGTGGGGCGCCCGTGCGGTGCCCGACGGCGGCCTGGTCCGGGTCGGCGCGGACGCCTCGCCCTCACCGCGCCCGCATCGCACGCTGGTCCTGGGCGGCGCCCGCTCGGGCAAGTCGGCGGAGGCCGAACGGCGCCTGGCGGCCTGCCCCGACGTGCTCTACGTGGCGACCGGCGGCACCCGCGAGGACGATCCCGAATGGGCCGAGCGGATCGCGCTGCACCGCGATCGACGCCCGGACACCTGGCACACCGCCGAGACGGTCGAGCTGACCCGGCTGCTCGCCGAGGCCCGGCAGCCGCTCCTGGTGGACTGCCTGTCGTTGTGGCTGACCGCGGTGATGGACACGCACGGCGCGTGGGACGACGCGCGGTGGGCGGCGGGCGGGCGCGAGGCGGTCCGGGCCGACATCGCCGCCCTGGCCGCCGCGTGGCGAGCCTGCCGGGTCCCGGTGGTCGGCGTCAGCAACGAGGTGGGCAGCGGCGTGGTGCCCCCGACGCCGGCCGGCCGCCGCTTCCGCGACGAACTCGGCCGACTCAACGCCACCATCGCCGGCGAATCCGACGAGGTGCTGCTGGTCGTCGCCGGCCAGGTGCTCACCCTGCGCAGCCTCCCCAGCCCGAGGTCACCGTGGGCGTGCGC
>NZ_JBHZAV010000334.1:0-5504 GCF_042754445.1 Embleya sp. NPDC059213 | reverse complement strand
TTCCGGGCCTGCGGGGCACGACCACCAGCCGCCCGCAATCCCGCCGCACCCACCCGCCGCGCCCGCCACCTGGGCACCATCACTCCGCGGAGTGGATCCGCACGCCCCCGACGCGCCCATCGGCTCGCCCGACGAGCGCCGTTCCACGCCCATTCACGCCTGCCCGGCACGCCCGACCCATTCCGTGATTTCGCCACCGCCCCGCCACCGCCCGCTTCCGTCGTATCGTCGGTAAGGTGGCCGTGACCTGCGGATTCGGTGAACTGCCGGGCGCCGATGGCTGGTTGACGTGATACGTGCGGGTTGTCCGATCCGAATCGCGGTTTTCTTTGCCAAGCGATCCGCCCGGAAGGCGCTCGGATTCGGTAACTTCCAAGTGGTTCACCGATCTTGCTGCGGTTCCTACCGGATCGCGGACGTTCGGCGACCGATAATCGCAGTTCGGGCCCGTTTCCAGGGTGTATTCGATCACGGTGCTCTCGGCAGCCCGACCGACCGGAGGGGGAGACGTGGCCACCACCGTGTCCAGAACGCGCTCGACTGTGCGACTCGTGTCGAAACCGCAGACCGTCTCCGCCGCCCGCGCGCATGTGCGGCGTTTCTGCGAGCGGGTCGGCTTCGAATCCGACGACCCGGTCCGCGTCACCTCCGAGCTGGCCTCGAACGCCGTCGAACACGCCGGCGACTACGGCGACTACGAGGTCTCCGCGTCGTTGCACGGCCGGGTGTTGTGGGTGGAGGTACTCGACTGTCTGCCGTGCTCGTTGCCCTCTCCCGTCGAGGTACTGGAGGACGCCGAGGCCGGCCGCGGCCTGCTCGTGGTCGCCGCGCTCACCCAGCGGTTCAAGGTGGAGCTGCGCAGCAGTGGCCGCAAGGCGGTGTGTGCCGGCTTCGAGGAGGACTGAGCGCTCCCGATACGGTCGGACGCGTACCGGCGCACAGCGCCCATCGACGTGTCGTGACGCGGGAGGACGGGGCTCGGATGGTGTTCGGCAGGCGCAGGGGGCAACCCGATGCGGTGCGACCCCCGACGACACCGGGTGACGCGATACCCGACGCGGACGCGCCGACGAGCGTCGACCCGACCGACTGGCGGAGCGTGAGCGCGTTCACCTACGGCCCGCTCGCCTCGTCCCCCGCACGCGCCGCCGCGAAGTCCGCGCTCGATACGAAGGTCGGCATCCGCGTCCTCCGGGGCGGTGGGTCGGGCGCCTTCTTCACCCCGTGCGCGTTCGCCGGCGACGACCGCCGCTCGCTCCACCTGCCGGACGGCGACCTGCTCTGCACTGTGGACGCCGCCGAGACGATCGACGGCGTACGCCACGACCGGGTCCGGGCCGCCGACGGCGAACCGGTCGGCACCATTCGCCGGATCCCGCCCGCCCGTCGGCCGCTCAAGCACACGTGGCGCATCGACCAACCCGGCCGGCCCGAGATCGTCGGCCGCAACCTCTTCACCACGAGCGATCCACGCAGGTTGGCCGCGCACACGGCGGACACCGCGCTCAGCCTCACCTTCGACACCCTGCTCTCCGGCCCCGACGGTTCACTCGGCCCGGTCCGCCCACGTGTCCTGGGCTGGAAGGCCGACGGCGAACTCGTGATGACCACGGACGGCCGCCGGCTACCGGTCCGTGTCCTGGTCCCCTGGGTGGACCGTCGCCTGGCCTTCGCCTTCGCCATGCTCGGCGACGAGTGAGAGCGGCGGAGGGCGATCCGCGCATCCGAGTCCGGCGGACGCCCCGACGCCCGAGCTCGCCGCAGGCGGATACGCGGCGAGCCCGGGCGTCGGACCGGCGGAAGGGGTTCGGGTCGAGCGGTGCCGACGGCCGAAGGCGGGTGGGCGGTTATTCGGTCGCGCCCGCCGTCGGCTCCAGCACGCCGAAGATCACCAGGCCCAGGACGACCAGGCCCAGCGCCACCCGGTAGGCGACGAACACCGTGAAGCTGTGCGTGCTGATGTACTTCAGGAACCACGCGATCGCCGCGTAGCCGACCACGAACGCGACCACGGTGGCCAGGATCGTCGGCCCCCACGCCGGTGCCGGACCCTCGCCGATCTTGAACAACTCCAGGCCACCCGAGGCCAGCACGGCCGGAATGGCCAGCAGGAACGAGTAGCGCGCCGCAACCTCGCGCCGGTAGCCCATCAGCAGACCCGCCGTGACCGTACCGCCCGAACGCGAGACGCCGGGGATGAGCGCGAGCGACTGTGCGAAGCCGTAGATCAACGACTCCTTGCCGTTGAGCTTGTCCATCCCCCGGTTGTTCAGCGCCATCCGGTCCGCGACCAGCAGGATCAGACCGAACACGATCAGCGTCGTGCCGATCAGCCGCAGGTCGCGGAACGTGGTCTCGATGGTGTCCTGGAACACCAGGCCCAGGACCCCGATCGGCAACGTGCCGACGATGATGTACCAGCCCATGCGCGCGTCGAGTTCACCGCGCAGGGACGGGGTGTACAGCGACTTCACCCAGGTGCCGATGATGTTGCCGATGTCCTTGCGGAAATAGATCAGGACGGCGGTCTCCGTCCCGATCTGGGTCACGGCGGTGAACGCCGAGCCCGGGTCCTCCCAGCCGGCGAACGCCGACACGATGCGCAGATGCGCGCTGGAGGAGATCGGCAGGAACTCGGTGAGCCCCTGGACCAAGCCGAGTACAACGGCCTCGAACCAACCGATCACCGGACGACTCCGAGGGACGAAAGAGGGATGCGGATCATGCCGGCAACGGTAGCGGCGGTCCACGGTGCGTCAGGTGGACATCACATGGCCGAAGTTGGACGGAACGGTAACGGCCGAACCGCCGATACGAATCCCCTGCCTGGTGGGCCGGGTGCGCCCCGCCGGCGCGTCACCGCGTACCGGCTCGTCGCCCGACGCCGGGCGCCGGCCCGCGCGCCGCTCGTCGATAACGTCGGCCCGGTGCCGCGCCGGCCGGAGGGCGAGCATCGGCCCCGAGGCGCGTGATGCCCGGCGGTGGGCAGGGGTGGCGGGCACGGATGGTGGGCGCTGATAAGGGTTTGCCCGGGAGTGGGTGCGATCGAAATCCTGGCGGCATGAGCGATCAGGGCGCTGTCGAGACCCCGTCCACCCCGCCGACCGCGTCGTCGCCTCCCGAGGCCGCCGGCGTCCGGATGGCCTGGGAGGCCGCGCCGGCCGGACTGCGGGCCGCCGTCGAGGCACGGCTCGGCGCCCCGGTCACCCGCGCCGTGACCCAGCGCGGCGGATTCTCCCCCGGCGTCGCCGCCCGCGTCGAACTCGCGGACGGCCGGCGCGCGTTCGTCAAGGCCGTCGGGGCCGAGGCCAACCCCGACGCCCCCGATCTGCACCGCGCCGAGGCCCGGATCACCGCCGCGCTGCCGGCCGCCGTCCCCGTACCGCGCCTGCTCGCCGAGGTCGACCTGGACGGCTGGGTCGCGTTGGCGTTCGAGGACGTCGACGGGCACACCCCGGCCCAGCCGTGGCGCCCCGAGGACCTCGAACGTGTCCTGACCGCCCAGCGCGAACTCACCGCCGCGCTGGATCCGTCCCCCGTCGAGGTACCCCCGGTGGTCGACGCGTTCGGCCGCACCTTCGGCGCCTGGACACGCGGCGTGGACCCCGAGTCGTTCGGGCCGTGGACGCGTGCCCACCTGGACCGGCTCGCCGCGCACGAGGCGCACTGGCCGAGCGCCGCCGAGGGAACCGCGCTCGTGCACTGCGACCTGCGGGCGGACAACATTCTGCTCACCCCGGACCGGGTGGTGTTCGTCGATTGGCCGTGGGCGGTCCGCGGCGCCGCGTGGTTCGACGTGGTCCTGATGGCGCCGAGCGTGATCATGCACAACGGCGAGCCGGCCGTCGACCTGATCGAGGCCCACCTGGCGGCCCGAGGGGTGGACCCGGACCGGATCACCGCCGTACTGGCCGCCGCCGCCGGATTCTTCGCCGCGAGCTGCCTGCGGCCCGCCCCGCCCGGGCTGCCGACGCTGCGCCCGTTCCAACGGGCCCAGGCACACGGTGCACTGCTGTGGTTGCGGCGACGTCTGAGGTGAGCGGTGTCGGACGGGCGGTGTTGGGTAGCTTGCTCACGACGATCGGCGGGTGGGAGGGACGAGCATGGGTGTCGACTATGCGGACGGCGTGCTCCGGGTGGAGCGGACCTGGCCGCCACCGGGCGTGCGCCTGCTCGGCGAGGTCGACCTGGACAACTGTGCGCACGTGCGTTCGGCCCTGGTCGAGCAGACCGCCGGCGGCACCGGTGACCTCTACGTGGACGTGTCGTCGCTGCGCTTCATCGACGTCGCCGGCATACGTACGTTGGTCGAGGCCGCGGTGCGGATCCAGCCGGGGAGGCGCCTGGTCGTGCATCGTGCGTCCGAGGAACTGTGTGTGCTCGTTCGGCTCGCCGGATGGGACCGGGTCCCGGGTTTGGTATTGGAGAAGGTGAAGACCCGATGACGACGGCGACGATGTTCCGGCACGACGCCTTGCTCTACGCGGGCATCGAAGAGTTCGTCGAGCGCACCGCCGACTTCGTCCGGGCCGGCCTGGCCGCCGACGAGGCGGTCGGCGTCGCGGTGATCGAACCGCGAGCCGGCGCGCTGCGCGACGAACTGGGCGCGGACGCCGACCGGGTGGCCTGGATCGACATGGAGCGGGTGGGCCGCAATCCGGCCCGGATCATCCCGGTCTGGCAGGACTGGACGGAGCGCAACGGGGCCCGCGTGTTCCGCGGCATCGGCGAGCCGATCTGGGCCGGCCGGTCCGCCCAGGAGATCGTCGAGTGCCGACACCACGAGGCGCTGCTCAACCTCGCGTTCGACGACCTGGCCTGGCAGCTCCTGTGTCCGTACGACGTCTCCGCACTCGACCGGGAAGTGATCGACGGCGTACGGCAGTCGCATCCGCGGGTGCTGACCGGTGCGGTCGAGCGGGACGGGATACAGCTCGCCGCGACGGACTTCGCCGCGACCCTGGTCGGCCCGGAGCTGCCGGCGGTGCCCCGGCACGCCGACCGCCTGGCGTTCCGCTCCGGCGAACTGGCCGAGGTGCGCTCGCTGGTCCGCCGCGCCATGGCCGACGCGTCGCGGGCGCAGGTCAACCACGCGATCCTGGCGGTGAGCGAGATCGCGGGCAACAGCATCGTGCACGGCGGTGGCCGCGGCACGGTCGCGGTCTGGACCGAGGGCGCCTCGTTCGTCTGCGAGATCCGCGACGCCGGCCACATCGTCGATCCGCTCGCCGGCCGCCACCGCCCCACGCCCGAGCAGGACGGCGGCCGCGGGTTGTGGATGGCCAACCAGATCTGCGACCTCGTGCAAATCCGCTCGACGGAGGCAACGGGCACGACGGTCCGGTTGCGGCTGGCGCGCTAGGCGTCCGGCCCCGGCTGGTCTCGGTGGGAGCGGCGGGGAGGCGCCTCGCCCGCCGGATCGCGACGAACCGAGGGCGGGGGCGCCGCGCACGCCCCCGGCGCCCCCCCCCGGGGGGGCGCCCCCGCGACCCGCGCGATCCGGG
>NZ_JBHZAV010000333.1:2086-5658 GCF_042754445.1 Embleya sp. NPDC059213 | reverse complement strand
GATTCCGGCGGCGTCCTACTCTCCCACACCCCTTCGAGTGCAGTACCATCGGCGCTGGAGAGCTTAGCTTCCGGGTTCGGAATGAGACCGGGCGTTTCCTCTCCGCCAAGACCACCGGAAAACCATCGAACCCTACAATCAAGGGTCGTTCGGTGAACCAGAAATCACATGCGGTGATTCAATTATCAACAACGGGTTCCCCGAAACCGATTGCGGTTCGGGAACCACACAGTGGACGCGTAGCAACTGAGGACAAGTCCTCGGCCTATTAGTACCGGTCAGCTCCACCCCTTACAGGGCTTCCACACCCGGCCTATCAACCCGATCGTCTCTCGGGGGCCTTACCCAACCGAAGTTGGTGGGAGTCCTCATCTCGAAGCAAGCTTCCCGCTTAGATGCTTTCAGCGGTTATCCCTCCCGAACGTAGCCAACCAGCCATGCCCTTGGCAGAACAACTGGCACACCAGAGGTTCGTCCGTCCCGGTCCTCTCGTACTAGGGACAGCCCTTCTCAAGACTCCTACGCGCACAGCGGATAGGGACCGAACTGTCTCACGACGTTCTAAACCCAGCTCGCGTACCGCTTTAATGGGCGAACAGCCCAACCCTTGGGACCTACTCCAGCCCCAGGATGCGACGAGCCGACATCGAGGTGCCAAACCATCCCGTCGATATGGACTCTTGGGGAAGATCAGCCTGTTATCCCCGGGGTACCTTTTATCCGTTGAGCGACGGCGCTTCCACAAGCCACCGCCGGATCACTAGTCCCTGCTTTCGCACCTGCTCGACCTGTCGGTCTCACAGTCAAGCTCCCTTGTGCACTTACACTCGACACCTGATTGCCAACCAGGATGAGGGAACCTTTGGGCGCCTCCGTTACCCTTTAGGAGGCAACCGCCCCAGTTAAACTACCCATCAGACACTGTCCCTGATCCGGATCACGGACCCAGGTTAGACATCCAGCACGACCAGAGTGGTATTTCAACGACGACTCCACGGACACTGGCGTGTCCGCTTCACAGTCTCCCACCTATCCTACACAAGCCGAACCGAACACCAATATCAAACTATAGTAAAGGTCCCGGGGTCTTTCCGTCCTGCTGCGCGAAACGAGCATCTTTACTCGTAGTGCAATTTCACCGGGCCTGTGGTTGAGACAGTCGAGAAGTCGTTACGCCATTCGTGCAGGTCGGAACTTACCCGACAAGGAATTTCGCTACCTTAGGATGGTTATAGTTACCACCGCCGTTTACTGGCGCTTAAGTTCTCAGCTTCGCCCCGAAGAGCTAACCGGTCCCCTTAACGTTCCAGCACCGGGCAGGCGTCAGTCCGTATACATCGTCTTACGACTTCGCACGGACCTGTGTTTTTAGTAAACAGTCGCTTCTCGCTGGTCTCTGCGGCCACCACCAGCTCGGGAAGCAAGTCCCCTCACCAGCAATGGCCCCCCTTCTCCCGAAGTTACGGGGGCATTTTGCCGAGTTCCTTAACCACAGTTCACCCGAACGCCTTAGTATTCTCTACCTGACCACCTGAGTCGGTTTGGGGTACGGGCCGCCACGACACTCGCTAGAGGCTTTTCTCGGCAGCATAGGATCATCCACTTCCCCACAATCGGGTCGGCATCAGGTCTCAGGCTCGTGTTGTGCGGATTTGCCTACACAACGCCCTACACCCTTACCCCGGGACTACCACCGCCCGGGCTGGACTACCTTCCTGCGTCACCCCATCGCTCACCTACTACCCGATTGGTTCGGCGGCTCCACCAAAACCGTTCACCCGAAGGATCCCGGCGGCTTCACGGCCTTAACATCACGAGGTTCAGCGCTGGCGCGTCGTAGCGGGTACGGGAATATCAACCCGTTGTCCATCGACTACGCCTGTCGGCCTCGCCTTAGGTCCCGACTTACCCTGGGCGGATTAGCCTGCCCCAGGAACCCTTGGTCATCCGGCGCACACGTTTCTCACGTGTGATTCGCTACTCATGCCTGCATTCTCACTCGTGCAGCGTCCACCGCTGGTTTCCACCGCGACTTCACTCGCTGCACGACGCTCCCCTACCCATCCGTACGCCTGAACCACGAAGGCTTGGCTGCATGTACGAATGACACGACTTCGGCGGTGCGCTTGAGCCCCGCTACATTATCGGCGCGGAATCACTTGACCAGTGAGCTATTACGCACTCTTTCAAGGGTGGCTGCTTCTAAGCCAACCTCCTGGTTGTCTGTGCGACTCCACATCCTTTCCCACTTAGCGCACGCTTGGGGGCCTTAGTCGGTGCTCTGGGCTGTTTCCCTCTCGACCACGGAGCTTATCCCCCGCAGTCTCACTGCCGCGCTCTCACTTACCGGCATTCGGAGTTTGGCTTATCTCAGTAACCTGGTGAGGCCCATCAACAATCCAGTGCTCTACCTCCGGCAAGAAACACACGACGCTGCACCTAAATGCATTTCGGGGAGAACCAGCTATCACGGAGTTTGATTGGCCTTTCACCCCTAACCACAGGTCATCCCCCAGGTTTTCAACCCTGGTGGGTTCGGGCCTCCACACGGTCTTACCCGCGCTTCACCCTGCCCATGGCTAGATCACTCCGCTTCGGGTCTTGGGCGCGCGACTCAATCGCCCTGTTCGGACTCGCTTTCGCTACGGCTACCCCACACGGGTTAACCTCGCCACACACCGCAAACTCGCAGGCTCATTCTTCAAAAGGCACGCAGTCACGGCCACCCACGTAAACGCGGATGACGACGCTCCCACGGCTTGTAGGCACACGGTTTCAGGTACTATTTCACTCCCCTCCCGGGGTACTTTTCACCTTTCCCTCACGGTACTAGTCCGCTATCGGTCACCAGGGAATATTTAGGCTTAGCGGGTGGTCCCGCCGGATTCACACGGGATTTCTCGGGCCCCGTGCTACTTGGGAAATGCGCAAGCAAGCCGCACATGTTTCGTCTACGGGGGTCTTACCCTCTACGCCGGACCTTTCGCATGTCCTTCGACTACATGTACGGTTTCTGACTCGCCGACCGGCCGGCAGACCGATCAAGCACACTCCCACGACCCCGATCACGCAACCCCTGCCGGGTATCACACGTGACCGGTTTAGCCTCATCCGATTTCGCTCGCCACTACTCTCGGAATCACGGTTGTTTTCTCTTCCTGCGGGTACTGAGATGTTTCACTTCCCCGCGTTCCCTCCACACACCCTATATATTCAGGTGCGGGTGACAGCCCATGACGACTGCCGGGTTTCCCCATTCGGACACCCCCGGATCACAGCTCGGTTGACAGCTCCCCGGGGCCTATCGCGGCCTCCCACGTCCTTCATCGGTTCCTGGTACCTAGGCATCCACCGTGCGCCCTTAACAACTTGGCCACAGATGCTCGCGTCCACTGTGCAGTTCTCAAACAACAACCGATTCCCACAGACTTGAGGACCGACGCCTACCGGTGAACACCGGCGGTTCATTGATCGTCCGAGGATCGGAACCTTCCCGAGACAACAGACCAGCCCCAACGATCAGAAGACCGTGGGGCCGGGCCCATTCCCTCAGGACCCAACAACGTGCCCGA
>NZ_JBHZAV010000332.1:0-5685 GCF_042754445.1 Embleya sp. NPDC059213 | reverse complement strand
ACCCCCCTGCGGAAAACCACACCCCCCACCCGGAAACCGCCCCACCATCCGCCGGACTCGCCCCGCAGCCTCGCCCGACCCCCGCGCCGCGCGATTTCGCGTGCTCCCGGCCTCGGCCGCGCCACCGGGCTTGCTCCCGCCGCCCGACACCGCGCCGAGCCGCGCCCGATGCCACCACGGCGCGCCGCCGCCTCCGAACCGCCGCACCACCCGCCGGACTTGCTCCGCCCCCCGACCCGACACCGCGCCGCGCCAGGCCACCCCCGTCCCACTCCCTGCCACGTCACCCCGCCCCGAGTGCCTCCGCCTCCTGCCTCGCCTCACGTGGCCCCGTCCGGCCTCGCGCGGAGCCCTGGCACCTCGCCCCCGTGCACCGCATCGCCCCGATCTCCTCGGTGTCCCGCACCGCAGCGCCCCGAGTGCCTCCGCCTCCTGCCTCGCCTCACGCGGCCCCGTCCGGCCTCGCGCGGAGCCCTGGCACCTCGCCCCCGTGCACCGCACCGCCGAGCCCCTCGGTGTCCCGCCTCGCCCCACGCGGCCCGTCCCGCCTCGCGCGCCGAGCCCCCGCACCCCGCCCCGTGCACCGCACCAAACCGCCCCGTCCCCTCCCGCGCCCCGCGCCGCCCGTGCGCCCCGCGCCCGGGGGTTTGCCGGAATGTGACGGTGGGGGTGCGGGTGCTTGACGTGGGAGCGGGACGGTGTGAGCGTTTCGAGCGCTCGGGCGACGAAAACGGCTTATATGGTGGGCTGTTCGTTCCGGACGTGGGAGCGGCGGCGGTCGGATTCGTGGTCGGGGTCCGCCTTCCATCCGAGGAGCCTCGATGCATCGCAGAACGCTGACGTTCGGGACCGTCCTGGCCGTCCTGCTCGGTTTGTCGATCGGCACCACCGCCCGCTCGGACGCCGCCCGACCACGACCGCTGCTCGCGGCCGACTCCCGCGCCGCCGCCGTCGCCGCGGCCGACCGGGCGATGGTCGGCCCAAAGGCCCCCGTCTCGCCCGGTGAGCGCTACCGCCGGCAGACCGTGCTGGCCTGGATCGGCGACATGTACTCGATCTCGTACGGGCGCACCTACCGCGACCTACCCGTCGTCGGCGGCGACGCCGCGGTGTTGGCCGACGGGAGCGGCCGGGTGCACACCGTACAAACGGCCGGCGACGTGCGCATCGACGTGCCGACCCGGCCGGCCGTGAGTGGACCGGCGGCCGAGCGCACCGCGCGGACGCGGCTGCCCGTGGTCGATCGGGTCGACAGCCATCGCCTGGTGGTGCGGCTCGACGCGAGTGCCGCGCGACTGGCCTGGGAGAGTGTCCTGATCGGGCGCACCGAGACCGCGCCCAGCAGGCTGCACGTCTTCGTCGACGCGTCGACCGGCGCGGTACTCGATTCCGTCGACGAGGTGCGGGCCGGAGTCGGCCACAGCGCCTGGAACGGCCCCAACCCGATCACCATCGACACGCAGAACTCCGGCTCCTCGTACTCGTTGCGCGACCCGATCCGGGTGAACCTGAGCTGTGCGAAATACGGCGTCGGCGGTGTGGTCACCAAGCCCGTCGACGACTGGGGCAACGGAAACCCCACCAACATCGAGACCGGCTGCGTGGACGCCATGTGGGCCGCGCAGAAGCAGTTCGACATGTTCCGCAACTGGCTCGGCCGCAACGGACAGAACGGCACCGGCGGCGCCTGGCCGATCCAGGTCGGCCTGAACGCCGTGCAACTCTATTGGGACGGCGGCAAGATCGTGATCGGCCACAGCACCGGCAACCAGTGGCTGACCTCGATGGACCTGGTCGGCCACGAGTACGGGCACGGCGTCGACGCGACGAGCCCCGGCACGTTCGTGGAGCCGGGTCTGGCCGAGGGGTTCGCGGACATCATGGGCACCGTGACCGAGGCATACGCCAACGAACCGGCCCCCTTCGACACCCCGGACTACGTGATCGGCGAGACGATCAACGTGGACGGGACCGGACCGTTGCGCTTCATGTACGACCCGTCGTTGCGCGGCGACGCGAACTGCTACAGCTCGGCCGTCCCGACCATGGACCCGTACCGTGCGGCGGGCGTGTTCAACCACTGGTTCTACCTGCTCGCGGAGGGCGCGCATCCCGGCGCGGGCAAGCCCGACAGCCCGACCTGTGTCCCCATCCCCGTCACCGGCGTGGGCGTTCGGACGGCCGCCAGGATCGTCTACCAGGCCCTGTTGTTGCGCAGCGGCAATACGGACTTCCGCTCGGAGCGTCGGCTGACCCTGTGGGCGGCCAAGGCCCTGGACCCCACCTGCGACGTCTTCCGCAAGACCAAGACCGCCTGGGACGCGGTTCGCGTCCCGCCCACGGCCGCCGACCCGATCTGCCCCTGAGACCGCAAGGCGTGGCCGGCCCGCACATCGGCGCCGGACCCGCTCGCCCGACCGCCGCCCCGAACCGGGCGGCGGTCCGGTGCAGCACCGCTACGGGATGTCCTGTTCGGCCCAGACGATCTTGCCGGTCGGGGTGCGGCACGAACCCCAGCCTCGGCAGAGCATGTTGATCAATTGCAGGCCCCGGCCGCCCTCGTCGCTCAGTGAGGAGTGTTGGATCTGGGGCAGATCCGGGCCGGTGTCGGAGACCTCCACGACCAGCCGATCGTGCCGCAACAGCCGCAGTTGGCCCGGCGCGACGCCGTACCGCAGCGCGTTGCCGACCAGTTCGCTGACCACCAGTTCGGTCACGTCCGAGAGGTCGCCGAGCTGCCAGACGTCGAGCTGCTCCCGGACCAGCTTGCGCGCCACCCCCGCCGCCGCGCCGCCCGGGGGCAGGTCCCAGGTGTACAAGTCCGTTCCCAGCAACGGCTCTTCGGCGGCGGCCACCAGCACCACGGCCTCGTCGAAGCGGGCCCCGCCGCCCGGCGCGAGGTCGCCGAGTGCCCCGGAGTCCAACCCGACCGGCCCCAACCCGGCGGCCCGCGTGCGCAGTCGGGCCAGTTGTACGTCGATGTCCTCGGTGCGCGACTTGACCAGCCCGTCGGTGTAGAGCACCAGTCGGCTGCCCGGAGGGATGGTCAGCCGCAGCGGATCGTAGGGGATGACGCCGGTGCCGATCGGCGCGCCGACCGGTACGTCCACGAACGACGCCTTGCCGTCCGGGGTGACCAACAACGGCGGCGGATGTCCGGCGCTGACCAGGGTGTAACTGGCCTCGGCCGGGTCGTAGACCGCGCACAGACACGTGGCGATCTGGTCGTCCTCGAGGTCGCGGGCGGCCAGGTCCAGGCGGGCGAGCATACGTTCGGGGGTCAGGTCCAGGGCCATCAGGGTGCGCGCGACGGCACGCAATACGCCGGTGACGGCGGCCGCGGCCATGCCGTGGCTCATCACGTCCCCCACCACGAGGGCGGTCCGCCCGCCCGGCAGCGGCGCCACGTCGAACCAGTCGCCGCCCACGCCCAGCGGATCGGCGGTCGGGATGTAGCGGGAGGCCACCGCCAGACCCGGGGTGCGCGGGGTCACGCGCGGGAGCAGGTTCCGCTGGAGCCGGGCCACGTGTTCGCGTTCGCGCCCGTAGAGCCGGGCGTTGTCGACGTCCACCGCGGCCTTGGCGGCGAGCTGGACGGCCAGGGCGAGGTCGGCCTCGGTGAAGCCGGGCCGGCCGCTCGCGCGGATGAAGTCGGCATGGCCCAGCAGCACACCGCGGGCGATCAGCGGCACCATCAGATAGGTGTGCACGCCCGCCTGGCGAAGCTTGTCGGCGGCGCTGGGGGTGGGCGCCAGCTCTTCGTAGTCGTCCGGCCCGAAGCGGCTGATCAGCAGTGGCCGGCCCTCGGCCAGGGCCCGAGTGAAGCGCGAATCCCGGTCCGGCGCCGACGTGGACAGCTCGCCCACCTCGTCGGGCTCCAGGTCGGTGAGTCGCTCGATGGCCGACACGGCCATCGCCCGCCGCTCCGGTCTGCCCCGGCCGCTCGGGCGTTGGCCCTCCTCGCCCCTGATCACCGACTCCAGCAGATCGACGGCGGCGGCATCGGCCAGGCGCGGCACGATGAAGTCGGCCAGTTCCTGCGCGGTGGTCTTCAGATCGAGGGTGGTACCGATCAGTATGCTCGCCTCGTTGAGCAGGTTGAGCTGATCGCGGGTGGCACGGGTGGTACGGGTGCTGGGGCTCGGGCCCAGGGCCGCCGCACCGCGTCGACGCACATGTCTCCGGCCGTGACCGCCATCCACTCTCCCGCTCACCCGCACCTCTTTCCGTCGGCACCGGATCGTTGCATGCGACCCGCCGCCCGTAGCCCGTCCGGTGCCACTCTATGAGCGGTTCGGCCGGCTGACGTGTGGGATGCGACTGTACCCGCGCCGTGTTGCGATTGCATGGAATCGATCGAGGTCGAGGACCGGGTCGAGGGCGGGATCGAGGGCCCTCGGGGCCTCGACGGCGATTGCCGGCCATTCCCGATCCGGCCCCGACCGCTCGTCGGGCGATCCGGGACGGGAGGGACAGGGCCGGGTCGGGCGAACCGGACCCGGACGTTCCGGGGTGCGCCCGGCGGGTATGCGGTCGACGACGACGACAACAGGGCGCCGGAGCAACCGAGTTCGGGCCGCCGCAGCAAGGTTCGAGAGCGCGTTCGCGGGGCGCGTGGCGGGTGGGCTCGGCCCGTGCGGTGAACGGCGGCGCGGGCCGCGCCCGGTCGAGCGGGCCCGCCCGGACGGCACATAGGGAACGCGGTGATCGGGTCGCGGGCCGATCCGAAGTCGCCGGATTCGGCCAACCGGTGCCGCGCGTCGCCGGCGGGTTCGGATCCGGGGGATGCCGGGGCCGCCGCCCCACGACCTCGGCTCGTGGGACGGCGGGGCAGAGGGGGAGGGACGGAATCAGGCCGTTGTCGGGCGTCGGCGGCGGATCACCAACGTGCCGATGCCCAGGACGGCCGCGCCCGCCGCACTTCCCGGCAGGATCAGGTCGGACGGGGCGAACCCGTCGTCGTGCACGTTCGCGACGGGGGCCCCGTTCGTGGCGAAGCCGCCGACCTTGCCGGATCGTTGGTAGTCCGAGCCGGGGAGCTTGTCGCCGTATCGGCCGTGCACGAGTTGCCGATACGACGCCACGGTCGTGCCGTTCGCGCCGACCGACTCCCGGGCGGCGGGGTTCAGCGGCAATACCCGGCCGTCGCGCACGTGGTACCACGCGGCGATCTGCGGCTCGGTGAACACCAGGTCGCCGGCCGCCTGCCGGGCGAAGCCGACCTCGTCGCTTCCGGAGAGCACATTGGTGACGCGCCAGGCCCGGGTGGTCCGGTCGCGAACCGTCCACACCGTCGCCTCGACGCCCGCCGCCGAACGGGCCTCGGTGGCCAGATAGGCGAAGTCGGCCACCGGCGCGGACGTCTTGCCCCGGACGAAGTCCGCGTTGAGCGAGTAGATCGGAACCGAGGCGCCGACGAGCTGCGGGGCCTGTGCGGCGGCCGCCTCCGGGGCGACCTCGGACCGCACGACGGCGCCGGCCTGGGCCGCCGCGCGCTGCTCCAGGTGTACGAAGAACGCGGCCAGTCGGCTGGTGGTCGCGGGGGTGGCCAGCGTCCGGAGGGCCGCGCCGCGGTCGGCGGCGGTGGGCGCGTCGCCGCCTGCCAGGGCCGCGTTGTCGGACCCGGAGCCGGGGGCGGCGGCCGCCGCGCGGGGCCGGCACCAAACCCCGCCGCAGCCGCCGGCG